>JBKJQV010000284.1:0-3493 GCA_046593815.1 Sediminibacterium sp.
AATAATTTGGCTGAAGGAGATGAAATAGAAGTGGATTATGATAAAGAGAAACAGGAAATAACTGTAACCACACATAAACCTAAAGCTAAAAAAGGAAAGAAAGAAGACAAGGCTTAGTATTTTGAAAATACACAGAGAATCCGGTTTCAAAAGAAGCTAGGTTTTTTGTTTTATTGCCAATATGTTATATCTTGGTGCTATAGAGATCAGTATGTTATTTCGCTTTCTTATACAATTTTGTCTGTTTTTGCCTCTAAGCATGTCGTGCCAGCTGGATTATATTTGTTCTGCTGGAATACCATATGGGTGTCCCAATGGCCCGCTGGTGCTTTGTTCTTGCGATCTGAATAAAGATGGTAAACAAGATGTTGCAGTTGGATCATTTAACCGACTTGAACTTTTTTTAAATCAAGGTAATTACTCCTTTGATACTTTGTATTATAGTTTAGTTCATACTCCTGCGAAAATTGTTTCAACTGATTTTAACAAGGATACTTATCCTGACTTGATTTTTTATGACATGTGGGGTAACGTTTCACAACTGCTATCGAACGGCACCGGCTCATTTTATCCGGTTCAAACTTATTCGATAGGAGGAAATATCAATACAATGACTATTAATGACTTTAATAATGATGGAAACTTAGACGCTGCTGTGAAAGTCTTTAATTCAAATCCTATCTATTTTTTAAAGGGAACGCTTACCGGAACTTTCTCAACTGTAATAACGTTCTCTAATGCCATTGCTGGCGCAACAATAACATCATGCGATTTTGATAAAGATGGAAAGGTAGATATTGTAATTAATGGCAATTCACTGAATCTTCTAAAAGGTACTGCAAACTTTTCTTTCGTGCCGATTTCAAGTATTAATGTACCTTCTTTTAATATTGAAAGTGGCGATCTGAACGGTGATGGATATGGTGATATCGTTGCTACTAATGCAACTACTTTTGGAACTTCCTTGTTTTTTGGAAATTCATCTGCTACTTTAACAGCTCCTATAAATTATGTCGCAGGGGGAGCTGATATTTTGAAAATTTACGATCATAATCAGGATAATATTCCTGACATATGTGTATCCACTGTCAATTCCCAGATCTTTACCTGCATGTTAAATAATGGATCAGGAATTCTATCCTCAATTAACACCTATTCCACTAACTCAGACATTAAAGATTTAGCATTTTCTGATTTTAATAATGATGGGAAAATCGATTGTGCGGTTGCGGCTGGAAATGATGTTTCAGTTTTATATGGGCATCCTGACAAATCACTTCCTTCTGTTTGTCCGAATGAAGGGGGACTCTCCCTTTACATGGACTTTTGCCTTTTTGATCTTGACTCGGATATTTACAAAGACATGTGTGTTCTAGCAGGGAATCGGATAAATCTATTAAAAGGATCTGGAACGCAAGCATTTTCTCCTTTCACTAGTTTTACTATCTCCCCAGCCATAAGTTCAGTGTTGGCAGAAGATTTTAACAATGATGGTAAAACAGACTTGGTTTTTGCTAATTACAATCCTTATATAAGTATACTTTTAAATAACGGCGGTGGAACATTTGCCTCTGCTGCGGTTTATTCGGTGTCCATTCCATACGTAAATTTTGGGTATCCTAACAGCATTGCATCGGCTGATTTTAATGGGGATGGTTTTAAGGATATTGCACAAGTAAATTATGGAAGTAAACTTATTATATATTATAATGACGGTTTAGGAGGGTTTTCTAATAATACAGTTCTAACTTCGCCTTCAACTGAACAATGGCAAATTGCAACAAAAGATTTAAATTTTGACGGTAAACCTGATTTACTAATAACCAATAGTCTTGATCAGACAATTTCCGTTCTAATCAATCCAGGAAGTGGTAATTTTAGTTTATTTGCCACATATAGCACCCCCGGAGAAGCTATTGAAGCGGCCGTTCAAGACTTTGACGGCGATGGTAGTCTCGACATTGCTATAACTGACAATATTTCTCCTGAAAGTATAGTCTTTTTTAAAGGTAGCTCCAGTGGTACATTTTCGATCGCAACAACCATGTACAATCTCAAAAGACCTGACCATTTAACGTCAGGAGATTTTAATAACGATAATAAATTGGACCTAGCATTTGCATCAGAAAATGCATACGAATTTTCAATTCTTTATAATTCTGGAAATTTCAATTTTAGTCCTTTGAAAAAATATCTTTCTGGATTTTATTGTAAGAAGATCACTTCATCAGACGTCAATAACGATAATCTCCCCGATTTAGCCATTTTAAGCGATGCGGTCAGAATATACATTAATGAGTGTGATTCATATACAGATGTCATAGAATACTCAGGTATTAATCGACAATTAAAGGTTTATCCAAATCCAACAACTGGTTTATTTAAAATAGTTACTACTGATGTAGCTTCTGTGGAAGTATTTGATATTTTAGGGCAAAAGGTCATTAGTGTTGTGAAATATGATGGTAAATATCTTGATTTAAGTAATTTTTCCAGTGGGCCATATTTTGTCCGAATAATTTCAGATTCAGGGATCATTCTTAGTTCTAAGCTAATTAAATACTGAGTACTTTGTCATTCAAATTTCCTGGCAAACAATTCTCGCATCAGAACTACGTTAGAAGTGTGTTATGAGTATGAAAAGAACGAGATCACTGTTACTAATCATAAACCAAAAGCAAAAAAAGGCAAGAAAGAAGATAAAGTTTATCTTCGACTTCGCACAGCTACCGAGTTTATATTGAAACCCCGGTAGAAATATCGGGGTTTTTCTTTTATCGAGTTCTCGTAAATTCAACACAGAGAAACAGAGAACACAGAGTTTCACTGAGATCTCGGTGTAACTCATTTAACTCTGTGACCTCTGTGTTGAAAATTACGTGTAGCTTAAAGAAAAAATAAAGCTAATTTCGATTCAAATAACCATTATGAAAAAAATATATTTCCTCAGTTCATGCAGTACTTGCGCAAGAATCATTAAAGAATTACAATTAGAAAAACATAAATTTATTTTTCAGGATATAAAAACAGAAAATATAACCGCTGCGCAATTGGCGGAGATGAAAGATAAAACAGGAAGCTATGAAGCTTTATTCAGTCGTGTCGCTTTAAAATATAAAACTCTCGATCCAAAACCTTCCACAGAAAACGAATACAAAAAATTAATTTTAGAAGAATATACTTTTCTGAAACGTCCTGTAATTTTAATTGGTAAAGAAATTTTTGTGGGGAATAGTCCGAAGAATGTTGCTGCTGCGAAGGCGGCTTTGAAGTAATCGGGACTTCGGCTGCGCTCAGTCACCGATTCATTAAAAAGAAATTCATTTTAGATACGCGGTGGTTGAGCGAGTTTACCCTGAGCTTTTCGCCGAAGGGAAACCACCATCAACAAAATTATTTAAAAATACTGATAAACCCTTTATCCGTATTATGTTTCCCAGTGCAGCTCGATTTGTAATTCACAACGTAATAATAAGTACCATCCTTCAGATCA
>JBKJQV010000187.1:0-4582 GCA_046593815.1 Sediminibacterium sp.
CAATGATATCATCCGATTTAAGGGTTAATAATTCTTGCAAGATATTTGCTGCTCCATACGCTTCCAATGCCCACACTTCCATTTCACCAAAACGCTGACCACCAAACTGTGCTTTACCTCCCAATGGTTGCTGTGTAATTAAACTGTACGGTCCGATAGAACGGGCGTGCATTTTATCATCAACCATGTGGTGTAATTTGATCATATAAATAACACCAACTGTTGCTTTCTGGTGGAAACGCTCTCCAGTTTCACCATCATACAAATATGTATGTCCATTTCTTGGAATGCCAGCATCAACACAGTATTGCTCAATCTGATCTGTTGAAGCTCCATCAAAAATTGGTGTAGCAAAACGAAGTCCTAAACGCTTACCAGTCCAACCTAGTATAGTTTCATAAATCTGACCAAGGTTCATACGAGAAGGTACTCCCAATGGGTTAAGAACAATATCAACCGGTGTTCCATCTTCCATAAAAGGCATATCTTCTGCACGTACTATCTTAGCTACGATTCCTTTGTTACCATGGCGACCAGCCATCTTATCACCTACTTTCAACTTACGTTTAACAGCTAGGTAAACTTTAGCTAATTTCAACACACCAGCTGGTAATTCATCACCAATTGAAATATTGAATTTTTCGCGTTTGTATCTACCTAACTCTTCATTAAACTTAATGCTATAGTTGTGTAATAAAGTATTGATCTGATCATCAGTTTTTGCTTCTGAAGTCCAACCCAATGGATTTACATTCTGATAGTCGATAGTTGCAAGGTTCTTTTGATTGAACTTAGCACCTTTACCAATCAGCATTTCACCAAAGTTGTTGCTTACACCAGAAGAAGCTTTATCTTTTAATAAAGTTTGTAACTTTTCAAGTAACAATTCTTTAATTACTTCAACATTCTGCTGATGAACTTTTTCTACTTTTTCTAACAAAGCTTTCTCACGAATCTTTCCGTTTTTATCTTTCTTAGCTCGTTGGAATAATTTTTTATCAATAACAACACCCTCAGTTCCATTAGGAGCTTTTAAAGAAGCATCTTTTGCATCACCTGCTTTGTCGCCAAAGATTGCACGCAATAATTTTTCTTCTGGAGTTGGATCAGATTCACCTTTTGGAGTAATCTTACCAATAAGGATATCGCCTTCTTTAATTGTTGCACCAATTCTGATGATTCCGTGTTCATCCAAATCCTTAGTAGCTTCTTCAGAAACGTTTGGTATATCTGGAGTTAATTCTTCTTCACCTAATTTGGTATCACGTACTTCTAACTCATATTCATCAATGTGTACAGAAGTAAATAAATCTTCGCGAACTACTTTTTCGCTGATTACAATAGCATCTTCAAAATTGTATCCTTTCCAAGGCATGAATGCAACTTGGAGGTTACGACCTAATGCTAATTCACCATCTTTTGTAGCGTATCCTTCAGTTAAGAAATCACCTTTTTGAACTTTCTGTCCTTTCTTTACAGCAGGGTTCAGATTAATACAAGTAGCTTGGTTTGTTTTGATGAATTTAGTGAGCTTGTAAACTTGTAAATCATCATTAAAACTTACCAAACGATCTAGGTCATTTCTATCGTAACGAACATGTATTTCATTTGCATCAACAAACTCAACAATACCATTTCCATCTGCATGAATTTGGATACGTGCATCACGTGCAGCTTTTCCTTCTAACCCTGTACCTACAATAGGAACTTCTGGAATGATTAAAGGAACAGCTTGACGTTGCATGTTAGATCCCATCAAAGCACGGTTGGCATCATCATGTTCTAAGAACGGAATAAGAGAAGCACTCAAACCAACAATTTGGTTAGGCGCAACGTCCATATATTCTACATCTGCTTTATCTAAAATTGGGAAGTCGCCAGTTTCACGAGATACTACTTTATCTTCCGCAAATTCACCTTTCTCCGTAAGAGGGGTATTACTTTGCGCAATCTTTGCACTATCTTCTTCTTCTGCACTAAGGAAAGTTAATTCCTTCATGTTCACTTTACCATTTTCAACTTTACGGTATGGAGTTTCAATAAAACCCATATCATTGATAGCTGCGTGAACACACAAAGTAGAGATCAAACCAATATTTGGTCCTTCTGGTGTTTCTATGGTACATAAGCGACCGTAGTGAGAATAGTGTACGTCACGAACTTCAAATCCTGCACGCTCTCTACTTAAACCTCCGGGTCCAAGAGCGGAGATACGACGCTTGTGCGTGATCTCACTTAATGGATTTGTTTGGTCTAAGAATTGTGATAACTGAGATGTTCCAAAGAATGAATTAATTACAGAAGATAATGTTCTTGCATTAATCAAATCTACAGGAGTAAATACTTCATTATCACGAACGTTCATACGCTCTCTGATAGTACGAGCCATACGAGCTAAACCAACTCCGAACTGAGCATATAATTGCTCACCTACGGTACGAACACGACGATTGCTCAAGTGATCAATATCATCAATCTCCGCTTTTGCGTTGGTTAAACGCACGAGGTATTTAATAATTTCAATGATATCTTGTTTAGTTAATACTTTTTTAGTTAAAGGATATTCTAAACCAAGTTTTCTATTGATTTTATAACGACCAACTTCTCCTAAATCATAACGCTTATCGGAGAAGAATAATTTATCTATAATACCACGAGCAGTTTCGTTATCAGGTGCATCAGCTCCACGCAATTGGCGATAGATATGTTGAACCGCTTCTAACTCACTGTTTGAAGTATCTTTATTTAAGGTATTGTAAATGATTGCGTAATCTCCACCTACATCTTCTTTCTGAATAAATACACTTTTCACTTCCATTTCAATAATGGTAGCAATTGCTTCTTCATCTAGAACTGTATCACGCTCCATTACAATTTCATTACGCTCAATACTCACCACTTCACCAGTATCTTCATCAACAAAATCTTCTACCCAAGTACGAAGTACACGAGCAGCTAATTTGCGACCAACTTGGTTAGCTAATGATTTTTTATCGGCTTTAACTTCGTCAGCCATTCCAAATAATTCTAGAATGTCTTTGTCAGTTTCAAAACCAATAGAACGCAACAAAGTTGTTACCGGAAATTTCTTCTTACGGTCGATGTAAGCATACATCACATTGTTGATATCGGTAGCAAATTCCATCCAAGCTCCTTTAAAAGGAATTACTCTAGCTGAATAGATTTTTGTTCCATTAGGGTGAACAGACTGACCGAAGAACACACCTGGAGAACGATGGAGTTGGGATACAACTACCCTTTCTGCACCATTAATCACAAATGTTCCGCGAGGAGTCATGTAAGGAATATTTCCTAAGAAAACATCCTGTACGATTGTTTGAAAATCCACGTGCTCTTCATCGTTACAACTTAAACGCAGCTTTGCTTTTAAAGGCACTGCATAAGTTAGTCCGCGCTCCATACACTCATCTATAGTGTAACGTGGCGGATCAATGAAATAGTCCAAGAATTCTAGAACGAAGATGTTACGCGTGTCTGTAATAGGAAAATTTTCCTTAAACACACGAAACAATCCTTCAACGTTACGCTTATCGGGCGTAGTTTCTAACTGGAAAAACTCTTGGAAGGATTCTAATTGAATGTCGAGTAGGTCTGGGGCATCAGCCAGATGTTTAGTTTTACCGAAGCCGACCCTGTTGTGCAATGTTGTAGTAGACATATGTATGTAAAACCGGTTTTTGTACAAAAAATTTCGGGAGAACTTACAGGTTCTCAATACGCTGAAAATCAAGTATTTATAAAGGAATTTGTTACCATACAGTAAGTATATATGCTAACTAGCCCAAAATAAAGGATGGCAAAGGTAAGGAATGCCTAGAAATGGCAAAAACAAATTTTACGCCAAACTGTTAAATGTGCATATCTTTTATATCTATTCGTAAAACCCTTACCAAATTCTAGCTCTTTCGGTAGGTTTTCGATATAATTTGCTTTTTTCTGTTACGTTAAACGCTTTATAGAATGGTTCAAAGTTAGCTAATGGACCATTTACCCTGAATTCCTCAGGAGAATGTGGATCAGTAGTAATTCGAGTTCTCATAGCTTCAGGTCGATTTACCAAGCGCCATACTTGCGCAAAACCCAGAAAAAAGCGTTGATCTGGGGTAAAACCATCAAACTTATCGGTACTCATCCCCTGTTTGGTTAATTTAAATGCATCATAAGCAATAGTTAATCCACCAATATCTGCTAAATTTTCTCCAAGTGTTAATGCTCCATTTACATGTAAACTATCGAGTATAATGAATTGATTATACTGATTAATTACACCAGCAGCTTTTGCTGTAAATTTTTCTCCATCACTTTTAATCCACCAATCTTTTAAATTCCCTTGTGCATCATATTGCCTTCCCTGATCATCAAAACCATGCGTCATTTCATGGCCAATAACCATACCTATTGCCCCATAATTAATAGCATCATCAGCGTTTAATTCAAAGAAAGGAAATTGAAGTATCCCAGCCGGAAAAACAATTTCATTAAACGTTGGATTATAATATGCATTTACAGTAGGTACTGTTAAACCCCATTCTGTTTTGTCTACTTTCTTACCAATTTTTTC
>JBKJQV010000042.1:0-8261 GCA_046593815.1 Sediminibacterium sp.
GGGAAGTGGTAAAAAAGAATATGCCGCCAACAAACTTGCATTGATGTTAATGGGTGGGTCTGCACTCATATTGGTTGGGATGTTGGGATTGTATTTTATGGGTGCCCATGATTTTGATATTATTTCACTCTCAAAAATTTCAATTACAAGAGAATACCAATTATTAATATTCCCTTTTCTTTTCCTTGGGTTTGGAGTATTCACAGCTTTATTTCCTTTACATACATGGGTTCCAGACGGGCATTCATCTGCACCTACTGCTGGTTCTATGTTTTTAGCTGGTATTTCTATGAAATTAGGCGGATACGGATGTTTAAGAGTGGCCATTTACCTTTTGCCAGTAGGAGCTAAAGAATACGCTGATATTATTATTATTCTTTCTTCAATAGCTATTTTATATGGAGCTTTTGTTACTATGATGCAAAGCGATCTTAAATATATTAATGCATATTCCTCAGTTAGTCATGTTGGTTTTAGCTTACTGGCAATGGGCATGTTAACACAAACTGCAATTACTGGTGCATTAATGCAAATGGTTTCACACGGATTAATGACCGCACTTTTCTTTGCAGTAATTGGAATGATTTATGATAGAACACATACACGAATGGTAAATGAAATGAGTGGGCTATTGAAAGTTATGCCGTTTATTACTACTGTTTTATTTATAGTTGGTTTGTGTTCATTGGGCTTACCCGGATTTAGTGGATTTGTAGCTGAAATGACTGTTTTTGTTGGTTCTTGGCAAAATGATGACACTTTTCATAGAGTGGCTACAATTGCAGCAGCAATGTCTATTGTAGTTACAGCAGTTTATATTTTGAGAGCAATTGGTAAAACAGCTATGGGACCTATTGAGAATAATAGTTTTTTGGAATTGAAAGATGCTAATTGGAATGAAAGATTAGCAGCTATTATTTTGGTAATTGGAATTGTAAGTATTGGAATTGCACCAGGTTGGTTAAATGATCTATTAAAACCTGCTGCTGAAATAATTTCGAATAGAATTGCAGGAAAATAAAATGTAACCGGATGAATGATTTTTTTATAATTATGAAGTCGGAATTAATAATAGCAATTATTATTTTTCTGTTACTGTTTATTAAACTAGGTAAAGGTATTGCCAACGAAAAATTATTGCCCATTATTCAGGTATTGCTCTTGTTTAATTTTATTATTGGATTCTTTTTTAATCAGGAAGGGAAATTGTTTGGGGATATGTTTATTACCAACCCGCTGATCATTTTCGAAAAAAATATTTTGAGTTTAGGAGTTTATCTTATAGCTATGATATCGTCGGATTGGTTGAAGAAAACTAATCATCTTTCTGAGTTTTTTATTTTAATGCTTTCAGCCCTCTTAGGAATGTTCTTACTTATTTCTAGTGATAATTTATTGATCTTTTATTTAGCCCTAGAATTAGCAACAATTCCAATAGCTGCAATGGCCAATTTTGATTTAGAGAAAAAAATAGCTTCAGAAGGAGCTATTAAATTGATTCTTTCTTCTGCATTTTCATCTGGTATTTTATTATTCGGGATTTCCTTAATTTATGGAATTACGGGGTCGCTCAATTTTTCTGAAATTGCATTGCATACTGATAAGTCTCCTCTCTTTATTTTAGCTTTTATTTTTTTGTTTAGCTCATTTGCATTTAAGTTGTCAATTGTTCCTTTTCATTTATGGACTGCCGATGTTTATGAAGGATCGCCCATAGCAGTTACTTCATTTTTATCTGTTATTTCAAAAGGGGCTATTGCTTTTATTTTAATCACTATATTGTATAAGGTTTTTAAACCAATTCAAGATCTTTGGTATATACTAATTGTTGTTTTGTCGGTAGCTTCTATGCTCGTAGGTAACTTGTTTGCACTTCGGCAACAAAATATTAAAAGATTCCTTGCATTTTCTTCAATTGCGCAGGTTGGTTTTATTTTAATTGGAGTAAGTAGCAATAGTGAAATTGGTATTTCATCAGTTGTTTATTTTATACTTGTTTACATGCTTTCTAATTTAGCGGCATTCGGCGTGGCATCTGTGGTTAGCGAACATACAGGAAAAGAAAATATTGCAGATTATAAAGGGATGTATCTAAACAACCCATTTTTAAGTTGGATTTTAGCGCTTGCTTTGTTTTCATTAGCAGGAATTCCGCCAACTGCAGGATTTTTTGGGAAACTTTTTTTACTAACTTCTGGAGGAGCAAATGGAAGTTATTTATTTATATCAATTGCTGCCTTAAACATGATTATATCTCTATATTATTATTTGCGATTAGTGAGGGCTGTATTTATTGATAAGAATGATCTACTAATTCCCAAAATAAATATTACCGCAGATGTAAAATTGGGAATGATAATTTGTGGAGTGGGAATTGTACTAATTGGTTTAATGGGATGGGTATTTGATTTTATTCAATCACTACATTAATTAACGGTATGGCTATTAATAAAAATCATGAATTTGAAGAAATCGATGGAGTTAAATGTGGTATAGTTGAAAAAAATGTTCAATCGGAACGAGTCGATTTTTTAAAAGAGTTGCTTAGTTTAAATGGATTTAATGTTGTAGTAGTTCCATCTCAACCCCCTAAAACTGCTCCTGTTACTACTATTATAGGTGAGGAAACAGGTATAGAAACTGCTTTACTGCCAACTACTTTTACTGTTGGTGTTACCGATTATACATTTAACTCTGTTAATGCTATATTCGGTAGACTACTTAAAACAAAGCAGGGACACACTGTTACACAAGCATATTGGAACCAAAAAGAAGATGATACTATTGATGAAATTCCATATTATCAGCATAATTCCTAGCTTTAATTTTTTATTAACCTTAAATGGATATAATATCTGATGGAGATATTGATGGAAAAACAATTAAATTATTTATCTCAACAATTAGAAGGAGCATTTTATTTTGATGCATCACCCAAACATCAAGTTCAATTATTAGCATATTCTACAGATGCTTCAGTTTATCAGGAGAAGCCTTTGGCAGTTGCTATTCCTAAATCGATAAAAGATATTCAGCAGTTGATTGCTTTTGCTAATCAATACAAAACTACTTTAATTCCCAGAGCTGCTGGTACTTCATTGGCTGGTCAGGTTGTTGGAAACGGAATAGTTGTAGACATTTCAAAATATTTCAATCAAATTATTGAAGTTAATGTTGATGAAAAATGGGTTCGCGTTCAACCTGGTGTTATAAGAGATGACTTAAATCATTATTTGAAGGGATTTGGACTTATGTTCGGACCAGAAACTTCTACAGCCAACAGAGCAATGATTGGTGGAATGGTAGGGAATAATTCATGTGGTCTGCATAGTATTGTTTGGGGTGCAGTTCGCAATCATTTATTAGAAGCAACTGTTGTATTAAGTGACGGAACTGAAGCCATTATTGCTCAAGAAAATATTGAAAACTTTAAATCGTATACTGGTTTAAAAGGATTGATTTATAAGGAATTGTATGAATTACTTATTGATAAAAGAAATCAGCAGTTAATTCATGATAATTTTCCTGCATCAAATGTTGCTCGCAGAAATACTGGTTATGCGTTGGACAATTTAATTAATATGCAGCCATTTGCAAAAGAAGGAGAGCCATTTAATTTATGTAAATTAATTGCGGGATCTGAAGGTACTTTAGCTTTTATTACAGAGGTTAAGTTGAATTTACTAGAACTTCCTCCGAAAGAAGTTGGACTTATTTGTATACATTGTACGTCTATTGATGAATCGTTAAGAGCTAATATTATTTGTTTAAAACATCATCCAATGGCTGTTGAATTGGTTGATAAGTTTATAATGGATTTTACTATCTATCATCCTGAGTTTCATAAGAATCGGTTTTTTATTGACGGTGATCCTGCTGCAATGTTAATGGTAGAATTTATGGAGGATACCAAGGAATTGCTCAATCAGAAAATAAATTTATTATTAACTGAATTACAAGAAACTAAAATTGGTTATGCTTATCCAGTATTATTTAATGCTGATGCTAAATCGGCTTGGGATATTAGAAAAGCAGGACTTGGATTATTGAGAAATCTTAAAGGTGATGCGCAACCGGTTAATTTAATTGAAGATTGTGCGGTTTCAACCGATGATTTACCAAATTATATTAGAGAATTACAAGTGATTCTCAAAAAATACAATGTAAATGCTTCTTATTATGCTCATGCTGGGGCAGGGGAGTTGCATGTTGAGCCTATTATCAATTTAAAAACAGCAGAAGGATTAAAACAATTCAGAAGTATTTTACAAGAGACAGTATTGTTGGTTAAAAAATACAATGGCTCATTATCTGGAGAACATGGAGACGGGAGATTACGTGGAGAATTTATTGCTACAATGGTTGGTGATGATACGTATTTACTATTTAAAAAAGTAAAGCAAATATTTGATCCAAATAATATTTTCAATGCAGGTAAAATTACCAATGCTCCCTCGATGGATATTCAGTTAAGAGTAGATCAATTGAATAGATCAAATCCTGTAAATACTTTATTTGATTTTTCCGAAGATGGGGGAATACTTAGATTGGCCGAAAAATGTTCGGGTTCTGGAGATTGTAGGAAAAGCGAAATCAGCGGCGGATTAATGTGCCCCAGTTATATGGCTACTAGAAAGGAAAAAGATACAACTAGAGCAAGGGCCAACGTATTGCGACAATTTTTGAATAATACTAGTGATTTGCATCCTTATGATCATGAAGAAATTAAAGAGGCAATGGACTTGTGTTTAAGCTGTAAGGGTTGTAAGATAGAATGTCCATCTAGCGTGGATATTACTAAAATGAAAGCTGAGTTTTTACAACATTATTATGATAAAAATGGGATACCTTTTCGTTCTAAACTTATTGGAAATTTTTCTGCACAAATGAAAATAGCAGCACAATTTTCATCCATTTATAATTTTATTTTTAGCAATTCTATTCTAAGGCAATTGGCTAATAAAATGGTAGGATTTCATCCTGATAGAACTATACCATTGATTTCAAAAATAACTTTACATAAGTGGTTTTTAAAACGACCAATTGTTGAGCAACAACATAAAGTTTATTTTTTTTGTGATGAATTTACTAATTATTTAGATGTATCAATTGGACAAAAAGCAATTTTATTATTAGAGGCTTTGGGGTATCAAGTAATCATTCCAAAACATGTAGAAAGTGGAAGAACTTATTTATCAAAAGGACTAGTAAGAAAGGCTTCGGAGATAATTAATAAAAATATTCAATTATTATCGATAATTGTTTCAACCGATATTCCTATCGTTGGTGTTGAGCCTTCTGCTATTCTTACGCTAAGAGATGAATACATTGATTTGGCAATTCCTTTAAATAAGCAGAAAGCAAGAGATCTCTCGAACAATGTGTTTACAATTGAGGAATTTATTAATAAAGAATTTAAAAATGGTAGAATTGCTCAGCATAAATTTTCGATGGAGCAAAAGCAAATTGCCATTCATGCGCATTGTTATCAAAAAGTATTATCAAATCAAGATACTTTAAAAAATATTTTAAGTATACCTGCAAATTATTCAGTTACTTTAATACCATCTGGTTGTTGCGGAATGGCAGGTTCATTTGGTTATGAGCAGGAGCATTATGTTGTATCTCAACAGGTAGGAGAGTTGGTATTATTTCCTGCAGTCCGTAAATTAAAGGCTAATCATATTATTGCTGCTGCTGGAACCTCCTGTAGGCATCAGATAAAAGATGGAACCGCAGTTAATGCACTTCATCCTATAGAAATTCTTTTTCATGCTTTAGCCGTTAAAATATAACTATCAAAGCAATAAATATTGTTTAAATTACAATAGACTGAATTTCGTGGAATATAAAAAAATTACCCTCTATTTAAATTCAATCTGTGAATTGTGTAACAATTAGTTAATTCTATGTAATAGTTAGTCGTTTTAGTATTCGCACCTTTATTACTATTGTGAATTACATTTAATATGAGCAAAGTTAAAAGTATATGAAACTGTTCATTAAATACATGGTCAGTAGCCGTTGTAAAATAGCGGTTAAAGAAATCCTAAAGAACCTTCAACTCAATTTTGTCTTTTTAGAATTGGGAGAGGTTGATGTTATGGAGACATTAAACAGTGAGCAAAATGAAACACTACGTCTAGCTTTAAAGGCTGATGGATTTGAATTAATGGATGATAAAAAAGCGGTTTTGATAGAAAAAATTAAAAATGTAATTATTGAGATGGTACATTTTACTGATGATTTGCCAACTGTTAATTATTCCGAACATATTAGTAACAAATTAAACCACGATTATACTTATTTATCAAATATGTTTTCGGAAGTAAAGGGAATTACAATACAACAATTTATTATTATTCATAAAGTTGAACGAATTAAGGAGTTGATAATTTACGATGAATTAAATATTACTGAAATAGCTTGGAAATTAAACTATAGTAGTGTAGCTCATTTGTCGAATCAGTTTAAAAAAATAACTGGGCTTACTCCCTCTCATTTTAAACAGTTGAAAGATAAAAGTAGGAGTCCAATTGAAGAAATTGGTAACTAACTGAAAAATTTTTATATGGACGATCAATATGCCAGAAGTTTAATTGAAGCAAGTTTAGATCCTTTGGTTACAATAAATATCGAAGGTAAAATTATGGACATGAATAAGGCAACTACTGGTATAATTGGATTAACTAGAGAGGAATTAACCGGTACTGATTTCTTTAATTATTTTACTGAAGCTAATAAAGCAAGAGAGGTATATAAAGAAATTTTTGAAAAAGGTTCAGTTGCAGATTCACCGCTTACACTTCGGCATAAAGAGGGTAAACTTACTGATGTTTTGTTTAATGGGTCAATATATAAAGATGATAATGGTAGTGTATTAGGAATTGTTGTTGTAGCGCATGATGTAACTGACCAAAATAGGGTTGCCATAGAATTAATAGATGCTAAACATGCTGTTGAAAATGCTACGATTAAAGCTGAGGAAGTTCAATTAAAGGCAGAAAGCGCTAAACGAATTGCTGAAGATGCTGTTAAAGCAAAACAGGAATTTTTATCGAATATGAGCCATGAAATTCGAACACCAATGAATGCTATAATTGGTTTCACAAAAGTATTATTAAAAACTTCGCTCAACGAAAAGCAAAATGAATATTTACAGGCCATTAAACTAAGTGGAGACGCATTAATAGTTTTAATTAATGATATATTAGACCTTGCTAAAGTGGATTCTGGGAAAATGAAGTTTGAGCAGATACCTTTTAAATTGGCATCTTCTATATCTTCCATGCTACATTTGTTTGAATCGAAAATTCAAGAAAAAAACCTTAAATTATTTAAAGTATATGATAAACAAATCCCAGAAGTTTTAATTGGAGACCCTATCAGGCTGCACCAAATAGTTTTAAACCTTGTAAGTAACGCTGTTAAATTTACAAGCGAAGGTGCTATAACTGTAAGTGTAAAATTAATAGCTGAAGATGAGGAAAAAGTAACTATAGAATTTAAAGTGAGTGATACAGGAATTGGAATACCTCCAAATAAGATTGACCATATTTTTGAAAATTTTCATCAAGCTAATAGCAGTACATCACGCCTTTATGGGGGAACTGGTTTAGGATTAGCAATTGTAAAACAATTAGTAGAACCACAAGGAGGAACTATATCTGTAAAAAGTAAAATTGGAGTTGGATCGGAATTTATATTTAAACTAAATTTTCTCAAAACAAATGAAAATGTTTCATCGGAAATTGAAATCATTGAATTGAATGATCATGTAAAAAATATTAGCGTATTAGTAGTTGAGGATATTCCACTGAATCAATTGCTGATGAAGACATTATTAGATGATTTTGGATTTGAATTAGATATTGCTGAAAATGGTAAGATTGCCATTGAAATGATTAAGCTAAAAAAATACGATATTATTTTGATGGATCTTCAAATGCCAGAAATGAATGGTTTCCAAACAACTGAGTATATAAGACAAACATTACAATCCGAAATACCAATTGTGGCATTAACTGCCGATGTAACAACAGCAGATTTAGACAAATGTAAAGTGGTAGGAATGAATGATTATTTGTCTAAACCTGTAAATGAAAAATTGCTTTATAGTAAAATTGTTAGTTTGGTTATAAAAAATGAAACAATTAAAAACATTAAACCCGAAATAGTGGATATAATAGAGAAAAAGTATAAATATATTGATTTAAATTATTTATTTCATCGTACTAAATCTAATAAAGATTTACTCATTG
>JBKJQV010000086.1:0-3620 GCA_046593815.1 Sediminibacterium sp.
TACAATTCGTAATTCCTTCATGATTTTTTAAAAGTGAGCAAATGTAAATGGATCTGAGGCGTTTAAAAATCTTTATACAGTAAATATTTTTTTCTAATGGTTTTGAACTCATTTAGTTTAGGTTGCCAGCTAGCTTTTATTTCGGAACTTGTTTTGCCTGCAATTAGTTGCTCTCTTAGTTCATTGTTTCCTGCTAATTTATTGAAAAAATAATCAGTTGAATTGCCAGATTTTGGACGTAGAAAAAAACTGTCTTTCTGCGGAAATAATTGATATGCCCTAACTAAATAGTCTATATTAATATGGTTATTTAGTTTTTTTGCTACAGCATCTCCATTATCATATAAGTTCCATCCATAACATAATTGGTTTTTTAATTTTGGATCTTTTGCCCCATCTCTGCTAATAGGAGTAAATGAATAAAATTGATTAGAAAGCTTAGGATGCCCGAAAATGCTGAAAGGATGTTCAGTTCCCCTTCCTTCACTAAACACTGTTCCTTCAAAATAGCAAGTACTACCATATAAATAGATAGCAGACATATCTGGTAAATTTGGTGAAGGCTTTATTGGTAATACATATTTGCTTTTATGTGTGTAATTAACGCACTTAATAATTTGAAAATGAAATGCGGTGTCTGTTGAATTGTTGGCAGTTTTATAATAATCATATTGAGTATTTGCTTTTGGTGTTAACCATTTTTCACCAGCAATCATCATTGCATATTCACCGATAGTCATTCCATAAACAACGGGAACTGGTTGCATCCCTACAAAACTTTTATAATTAATATCTAATACAGGGCCATCTACATAAAAACCATTAGGATTTGGTCTGTCTAAAATTATCAACGGTTTTTTGTTTTCAAAAGCAGCTTCCATGTATTCTTGTAGAGAGGAAATAAATGTATAAAAACGAACACCAACATCTTGTATATCAAATAAAAGTATGTCAACATTGGAGAGGTCTTCTATTGATGGACGTCTTTTTTTCCCATACAAGGAAATCACTGGAATACCGGTTGCTTGGTCAATATAATTATCAATTTTTTCACCTGCATCAGCAGTACCTCTAAAACCGTGTTCTGGGCCAAAGGCAATGGTAATGTTTACGCCTAATTTTTGAAGGCTGTCTACCAAATGAGTTTTCCCAATAGTTGCTGTATGATTGGCAAATATGCCTACTCTTTTACCTTTTAAAAGAGGTAAATACACTTCAGTTCTGTATGCAGCTGGTAAAATAGGCTTATTGTTAGTTTGGGCAAATGTTATTTGTGCCACTAGTGAAAACAAGCAAATAATTAAAAAATTTCTCATATTAAGTGTAATTAAAAGTAAGTTAACTAAAAATACTTCGAATTTTCAAGCTTGAAATGTACATTTGCCGCTTTAAGCTAGTATTCAGCTAGCTGTAAACACAATTATCATGCAACAAGCAAAAAAAGGTGATAAAGTAAAAGTACATTATCACGGAAAATTAACCAACGGTAACACATTTGATTCTTCAGAAGGAAGAGAACCACTAGAATTTGAAATAGGTGGCGGAATGGTCATTGCCGGATTCGATGATGGAGTTACTGGGATGATTATTGGAGAGAAGAAAACTGTAAATATTCCAGCTGATCAAGCTTATGGTCCCAAGCAGGAAGAAATGATTATGGAATTTCCAAGAGATCGTTTTCCTGCAGATATGGTACCTGAAATTGGTCAACAATTAAATATGAGCAATGGATCGGGGCAAAATTTCCCAGTTGTTATTGTTGAAATTAAAGAGGAAATTGTTGTGTTAGATGCTAATCATCCCTTAGCAGGAGAAGAATTAGTTTTTGACCTTGAATTGGTTGAAATAGAACCAAAATCTTTGATCATCACTCCATAAGAGTCTTGAGTTTAAAAGGTTTATAGAGTTTATATAGTTGAGTTAATTCAACCCAAATAAACCCTATAAACCTCTCTAACTAACTAGCTAGCTTTACGGTTTAGCCACCAACCCAGCCAAATTCCAGTAATGCCCCACATTGCAACTGCATCAATTAAAAATGCCCTTATATCAAACAAGTGATACCATACATTACTTGTATATGCCGAGTTGAGATACACAATAATACCTACAACAATAGATGCAGTTAAGGTAGTAGTAAAATTATTTTTCGCAAATTTTCCTAGTAGCCAACAAAGCAACCAAGCAATAACTAAGTTCACAGAAAATGCTTTAGCCATGTTTAAACCCATATTATACTCAAGGCTACTATGGTATTGAATTGTTGCCCAAGGCTTACCAATATGCACATTGGTAATTTTCTCCATTTCTTCAAATGATGTTCCAACTGGAGCAGTAGGTAAAAAATAGCCACCTTCTTTTTCCAGATTAGCACTTAAGTAGGCTAATATTGTGTCTTGTTTAGAAGAATAGTTCTGCGCAGGACGATGTAAATCTAGGGCAGTCCATGATAAAAACTGCCACATAAACAGAATAATGCCGCCTACTAATGTGCCGATAATTGTTTTTTTCATTGGGGATGTTTTTTGGTTGCACTAATCTAATAAATCAAATTCATAATTGCAAGTGAATAGAATACAAATATTATCTTGTGCAAAACAAAGGAATGCTAGATAATTACGATAACACAGTTGTTGAAAGATTTATGCGTTATGTGCAGATTGATACACAAAGCGATCCACATTCTGGACTTCATCCTAGTAGTTTAAAACAGAAAAATTTATCAGTCCTATTAGCACAAGAATTACAGTTGCTGGGTGTTGCAAATGTGGAGACAGATGAATTTGGTTATGTTTATGGAACTATACCAGCAACTACTTCTAAAAAGATGCCTGTTGTTTGCTTTTGTAGCCATATAGATACAGCGCCAGATTGCAATGGTACTAATGTTAAACCCATATTGCATAAAGAGTATAACGGATATCCCATTATTTTACCAGATGATGAAAAGCAAATAATTAGTATTGATAAATATCCTTATTTACAAGAGCACATTGGAGATGATATTATTACTGCAAGTGGTAAAACTTTATTAGGAGCGGATGATAAAGCTGGAGTAGCAATTATTATGGATTTTGCCAATTATTTAATTAGTCATCCCGAAATAAAACATGGTACTTTAAAAATATTGTTTACTCCAGACGAAGAAATAGGAGAGGGAACAGTAAAAATTGATTTAAAAAAATTGGGGGCAGACTTTGCTTATACGCTAGATGGCGGAAAACTTGGCACTATTGAAGATGAAACATTTAGTGCAAATGGAGTAAAAGTTACCATTTTCGGCGTCACAGCTCATCCTGGCGATGCGATTGGGAAAATGGTTAACGCAATAAAAATAGCTAGTGAAATTATTGCCAATTTGCCTAAAAAATATCTTTCTCCTGAGTCTACAAATAAAAGAGATGGATTCATTCATCCATTACAAATAGAGGGTTTAACAGAAAAAGCAACTATTCAATTTTTAATTAGGGATTTTGATACAAAACTATTGACAGTTTATGAAAAATTATTAAAAGAAATTATAGATGATGTTGTTGGACAATATAAAAATGCCAGTTATACATTTATTGTACAAGAACAGTATAGGAATATGAAAGAAATTTTAGATGATTTTCCATTTG
>JBKJQV010000152.1:0-2723 GCA_046593815.1 Sediminibacterium sp.
AATTTTTTTCTCTGCCTGTCGCTCTCGATCGCTTCGGCTGTTTACATAATCAATGTATTCTTGAACTAATTTTTTTTGCGCATCAGTTGTAATTTTTTCAATCAATTCGTGCTCAGGTGCAACCACCATAAAGTCTACCCCAAAAATAGTATCAGGTCTTGTAGTGTAAACTTTTAGCTTTTCAGAAGTATTACCTATTAAAAAATCAATCTCAGCACCATACGATTTTCCAATCCAGTTCAGTTGCATTTCTTTCATTGCATCACTGAACTCTATCTGATCAAGACCAGTTATCAATCTATCTGCATATTCAGTAATTCTTAAATACCACTGACGTAATTTTTTCTTTACAACTGGATGTCCGCCTCTTTCACTCACTCCATTTACTACTTCATCATTGGCTAAAACGGTTCCCAATGCTTCACACCAATTAACTTCACCAATACCACAAAATGCAATACGGTATTGCATTAGGATATCTTGTTTTTCTTTTTCAGAATAAGCTTTCCATTGAGATGATGAAAACTGAAGTTGATCGTTTGAAGGACAATCATGATTTATATTGCCTTCATTTTCAAAAATGGAAACCAATGAATCAATACTTTCTGCTTTTTGAGTTTTACGATTAAAAAAAGATTTGAATAACTGTAAAAAAATCCATTGAGTCCATTTATAATATTTAGGCTCACAAGTTTTTACTTCTCTACTCCAGTCGTATGAAAACCCAATTTTATCCAACTGTTTTCTAAAATTATCGATATTCTGAATGGTGCTAACTGCAGGGTGAACTCCATGTTCAATTGCATATTGTTCTGCTGGTAATCCAAATGCATCATATCCCATGGGATGCAAAACATTAAAACCTTTTAATCGCTTGTACCTACTAAAAATATCGGAAGCAATATAACCTAAAGGATGACCAACATGCAATCCTGCACCACTTGGGTAAGGAAACATATCAAGTACATAATATTTAGGTTTATTGCTATTATTGCTTACTCTATAAGCATCATTAGCCTTCCATTGATCCTGCCATTTTTTTTCGATTGAATTGAATTGATAATCCATATTAAATAGCTTCCAAAAGCAATTTTATTTGATAGGGTTAATTTAATTTACATTTTATTAACGCTTACAAACAATGAATACCCTAATTTCATTGATGAAATAAGCGTTTTAGTGGTTGCAAATGTAAGTCATTAGCCATCAAAACCGTACATTTGTAGCAAGGTTAACCACTATTTAAAAATAGCGAACACTCATGGCAGAAATAGGAAAATCATCATTAAAAAGAAGTAAGCCAAATTATATATATACTATTGTAGGAGTATCCTTAGTATTACTTATCATGGGTATTATGGGCTGGTTCTTCTTAAATATAAATTCTGTTGGAAACGCTTTTAAAGAAGATATACGTTTAAGCGCCTATTTAAGAACGCTTAATAAAGATACTATTGGACAAATTCAACAATATATTACTTCAAAGCCTTATGCTAAAGATGTAATTTATGTAGATAAAAGTTCAGCAAAACAAATTTGGAATAAAGAAAACAATGAGGATTGGGCTAAAATTTTAGATGTAAATCCGCTCCCAGAAAGTATCGACTTTTATGCAAAAGCTGAATATGTAAATAAAGACAGTTTATTAAAGATTGCCGATGAATTAATGGGTGCTTATGGAAACCAAATTACCGATTTACAGTATCCGCAAACATTGGTAAATAATTTAAATGAAAGGGCATCCAAAATTGGGCTAATTTTTTTGGTTGTAGCCATTTCATTGAGTTTGATTGTAATTTTTAGCATTGATAATACCATCAGATTGGCCATGTTTAGCAATCGATTTTTAATTAAGACAATGCAGATGGTAGGTGCTACACAGAGCTTTATTGCACGGCCATTAAATATTAGGGCATTAATTAATGGATTAATAAGCTCTGGAATTGCAATTGTATTGCTGTTCTTATTAATCGGATGGGCCGAAAGTCAATTTCCTCAATTAAAAGCTATAAGAAATTTTAGTCACACATTAATTTTGTTTGGCGGATTAATAATATTAGGAGTTGGCATTTCAGTATTTAGTACACATAAAAGTGTATTGAAATATTTGAAAATGAAACTAGATGAACTTTATTAGAAAAAAATAAATAACAAACAATGAACTACGAAACAAAAGCTACAAGTCTTTTTGCAAAAGAAAATTATACTTGGATGATAATAGGTGCAGTTGTAATTGCACTTGGAATGGTTTTAATGAGTGGCGGCAAAAGCGCCGACCCAAATGTATTTAATACAAAAGAAGTATATAGTACTACCAGAATAACAATAGCTCCTATAGTTATAGTTATCGGTTTATTAATTGAAGTTTACGCAATTTTTAAAAGTCCTAAGAAAGTAGCATAACGTCTCATATTAGATTAATCTTAATTTAGTCAATATTAATACAAGCGTTCTCACCTGTTAGAACGCTTTTTTATTTGTGTTATTCAATCTATAAACTTTATATTTAATAAAGATTTTAACTTAAAAACATCACTATGACTATTTTTGAAGCCATCGTAATTGCAATTGTGGAGGGCATTACCGAGTTCTTGCCTATTTCATCAACCGGACATATGATCATTACTAGTTCATTTATGGGCATTGCCAAAGACGAATTTACAAAGTTATTTGAGATAGCTATTCAATTGGGTGCCATTTTATCGGTACTAGTACTTTACCGA
>JBKJQV010000344.1:0-3454 GCA_046593815.1 Sediminibacterium sp.
TAAAAACTATGTAGAAAAAGCTTTAATTCTTGCAATAAAACACGATATAGCCATTTATGCTATACATACCAATCTAGATAATATACTTGGAGGAGTAAACAGTGCAATTGCTCAAAAACTTGGGTTAACCAACACGAAAATACTATTACCAACATCAAAAAATTTAGTAAAACTGATAACTTTTGCTCCAAAAGAATATGCAAAAACCATTTTAGAAGCCCTATTTGAAGCTGGCGCAGGAAATATTGGCAATTATAGTGAAGCTAGCTTTAGTATTAATGGAGAAGGCACTTTTAAAGGATCTATAAATTCAAACCCAACAATTGGTGAAAAGGATATAAGAACAATACTTAACGAGCAGAGAATAGAAGTGATTTTACCTTCCTATTTACAAGTAAAAGTAGTTGCTGCATTAAAAAAAGCACATCTTTATGAAGAAGTTGCTTACGATTTAATTCCATTAAACAATGAAAATCAAATAGTTGGAAGCGGAATAATAGGAGAACTCAAAAAAGAAATGAAAGAAATTGACTTTTTAAATCAAATCAAGACAGTATTTAACTTAAAAATAATTAAACACACATCATTACTTGAGAAAAAAATTAAAAAAATAGCCATATGTGGTGGTGCTGGAAGTTTCTTAATTCCAGTAGCTAAAGCAGCAAAAGCAGATTTTTTTATCAGTTCAGACATTAAATACCATGAATTTTTTGAAGCAGAAAATCAATTGGTTATTGCTGATATAGGTCACTGGGAGAGTGAACAATATACAACTGACTTAGTTTTTGCTCATTTAACCACTAAATTCCCTAACTTTGCTGTCCTAAAATCAGCAACTTATACCAATCCGGTGTGCTATTTTTTAGGCTAATCTCAAACTACAATTTATATATGGCATCTGTAAAAGATTTCTCTGTTGAAGAAAAATTAGTAACGCTACTCCGTTTACAAAAAATCGATAGTAAGTTAGACCAAATTCAAGTACTAAAAGGCGAACTTCCAATGGAAGTAAGTGATTTGGAAGATGAGATACAAGGCTTAACCAATCGTCAAACTCGTATTGAAGAAGAAATCAATGGTATTAGCGAATTTATAGAAGGCAAGAAAACTATCATTAAGGATAGCGAAGCCATGGTTGCTAAATACGAGAAACAAAGTGACAACGTAAAAAACAATCGCGAGTTCGAAGCAATCAACAAAGAAGTTGAAATGCAACAACTAGAAGTTAAACTTGCAGAGAAACATATTCGTGATGCGAATGAAGAATTAGCTGAAAAAATTAAGGCACTTGAAATTGCTAAAAAGCAAGTGAATGTTAAGGAAGGTGTTTTAAATCATAAAAAAGGTGAATTAGAAAAAATTATAGCAGACACAGAAAAAGAAGAAACTGCATTGAATAAAGTAAGTTCTGATGCAAGATCTCATATAGATGAGCGCTTAATATACAGCTACGACCGTATTCGCAAAAGCTATAGAAATGGATTAGCAGTTGTACCAGTTGAGCGTGATGCTTGCGGTGGTTGCTTCAATTCAATTCCACCTCAACGTCAAAGTGAAATTCGTTTACACAAAAAAATAATAGTTTGCGAAAACTGTGGTAGAATATTAGTTGATACTGATTTAAATGACACTGTAGAAGCAAAATAAAATCCATAAAACTTACAACAATTAAAGGGTGTTCATTTGGATACCCTTTCTTATTTTTGGTAATCAATGAAATCAATTTTACTAATCAGTTCATTACTGCTAGTTTCATTTTGTGTTAATTCACAAAAAGTATTTGATTTTAATAGTACCTGCATTCAATCGTATCAGGAAATCACTAAACTTAAAATAAAATCGGGCAAACAATTAGCAGAAAGAGCAAAACAACAAAATCAAGAAAATTTAATCCCTTTATTGCTAGAAAGTAATGCCGACTTCTACATTTTAATTTTGAATGAGAACCCAGCAGATTACAAACTGCTCTATCCAATTTTTCAAATTCGGTTAAACCAACTTCAAGAGGGACCAAAATCTTCGCCATTTTATTTATATTCACAAGCTATAATAAGAATCCAAAGAGCAGCCATTTCAGTAAAATTTGGGAATCTTTGGGATGCTGGTTGGGAATTTAGAAAAGCTTATTTATTATTAAAGGAAAATAAAAAATTGTTTTCAAGTTTTACCCCAAATGATTTCATGTATGGGTTACTTGAATCTCTAATTGCAACAGTTCCAAAAGGATATAAATGGATAGCAAATTTATTGGGGATGAAAGGTTCATTGCATGATGGAATGCAGAAAGTAAGAAATTTTACCAATAGTAATGACCAATGGGCTAAATTATTTTTCAATGAATCATCAATTATTTATCCTTATTTATTGTTTATCATTGAAAATAAAAATGAAGAAGCATTAAACTTTATACTACAAAAAAAATTGGACCTAATTAACAATCATATGCATGCTTTTATGGCATCGAATTTGGCTTTAAAAAATAAAGATGTAGAATATTCAAAATCGATTATTCAAAATAGAAACTTATCAGATGAATATCTTAAATTAAGTCTTTGGGATTTTGAAATGGGATATGCGCAATTATATCATTTAGATTATACATCTGCAAGAAACTATTTTGAGTTGTTTACACAAAATTTTAAAGGTAATTTTTATGTTAAAGATGTTTATCAAAAAATAAGTTGGTGTTATTATTTACAAGGAAATATGAAACAAGCCGAATATGCTCGCAAACAGGTTTTAAAAAGGGGTTCAACTGAATCTGATGCAGATAAAAAAGCATTGAAAGATGCAAAAGCAAATTTTTGGCCAAATCAGTTGCTATTAAAAGCACGTTTATTGAGTGATGGAGGCTTTCATGTTGAAGCATTTAAATTATTAGCTGGTAAATCAGAACAAAATTTTGATAAAGAAGAAGAAAAATTAGAATTTGCTTATAGGTCCGCAAGAATTTATGATGATCTTGGTAAAAAAGACGATGCCATTCACAATTATTTGATCACAATCAGAATTGGCATCAATAGAAAAGAATATTTTGCCGCTAGGGCAGCTTTGCAGATTGCGCAGATATATGAAGAAAGGGGTGAAAAAAACTTGGCAATTGATTATTACCAAAAATGTCTCGAAATGGAAGATCATGAATATAAAGATTCATTAGATCAACGAGCAAAATCTGGTATTGCAAGATGCAAGGGTGATTAATGAACAGAATTGCTGCTATTTTTATAATAAAGCTTTATTATCTTGCATAGCTATTATTTTTTACAATCAAAAAACTGTTTTGCTGCGAAAACTCATTATACAGAATTATGCGATAATCAATGAGATCACAATTGATTTTTCTAACAAACTAAATATTATAACTGGAGAAACAGGTGCAGGGAAAAGTATTTTAATGGGTGCATTGAGTTTAATTTTAGGTGAAAGAGCAGATAGTTCTATATTGGTAAACTCC
>JBKJQV010000378.1:0-6302 GCA_046593815.1 Sediminibacterium sp.
TCCTAAAGTCATGATGTACTCTGTATTAGAGCTAAATCCTCTTGAGTCGCTTCCATTTAAATCATCTTCCCACTCATAATCTCGGTTATTGTGATTAATGTTGAACCAATTGAGCCTTTTAGAAACGTTCCTATCGAATTCTATTTTCTTTCCAATAGGAATTTGAACTGTAACTACCACACCTTGGTTACGAAACTTTGTTCCTCTTTTTAGATTAAATCCTCTATCAAGATAAATCATGCTATCCGACTGAACTATTCCGTAATTAATCTGATTAATATTTCTTAAAGCAGTTTCTTCATCTCTACCATTACTATATTTGTGGTAAGAAATATGGAATAATGAGTCGTTACTTTTTGCAATTCTAAGATTGATGTTGTTTAATACAAGGCTATCATTATCCATGCTGATGATGCCATCTAATTTTAGCCATTTACCAATTACTTGAACTTTTGCATCAGCAACTTTTACTATCAACTTATTTTTAGTTGGCTGAACAATGGCAATGTCTTTTTTATCTCTAGCACGTGCATCAAAATCTTGTGATATTAAGGCAACTAAAAACACAACACTTACTATTCCTAGAGTCCATAGACCTCCAAAAGTGAATCCCAAATACTTGCTTCCAGCTTTTGCACCTATGATTCTTCTTATTAACCAGATTACAATTCCAATTACTGGTACAAAAAGGAATAAAAATAAAGTTGACCATGCAAGGAAGTTTTGCCAAAAACCTTCTAGTAAAAAGTCTTTTAAGGGGAATACACTTACACTTCCAACTAGCATTGCTAATAATGCGATTAGTAAAGAGAATGCAATGATACCTGCGATAAACAAGAAGAATGCTTTAAATAAAATAGCAATTGCATTACCGATTTTACTACCTGTAGATTTTGCTACATAGCTTGCTTCTGATCCAAAGCTTTTGCTTTTTTGATTAACAGTTTGACCAAACTCACTACTAAATTCTTTTGCTTTATTTGAGAATTCGCCGCCCCATTTTTCTGCACGGGCTTTAAATCCTTCTAGGTCTTCTTGAATTGTATTTTTAATTGTGTTGAGATCTACTTTTTCACCACGCATTTCCAATTTTTCTGAAGCGCTTTTAGCTTCAGGAATTACTGCCCATAAAACTGCATAGATTATAAATAATGATCCCCCGAATGAGCCAAATACAAATCCAGGAAAAGGATTCACGTCAAACCAAAATGCAGATCCAATAATTGATGATATAATTCCGATCACCAATGGCATTGCGAAAATCAATCTTGGTATCCAGATAGCAATGTCAAAATAAGTAGCAATTCCACTAGCTACACCTGCTATTACTTTTTCTTCTGGGTTACGATACAATCTTTTGGTAGAAACTATATGATCTAGTGGTTTAGATGGAAGGATAATCCAAAGTAATAAATACAAAAGAAATCCAGCTCCTCCACTAAACATAAATACTACAAAAATTAAGCGAACAATTGATGGATCAATTCGGAAGTAAGCAGCCAATCCACTACAAACGCCTCCCAATATTTTATCGTTGTCGTCTCTGTATAAGCGACCTTTATTTGGAGTACTATATGTTTCGAAATTTGGTTTGTAATTCTCATTTTGAGTAGCATTACCACCAAGTTGCGATTTCATATTATTTTCTTCGCCTTCAAAATCTTCAGGTCTGCCCATACCAGCAATGATGCTTTCTACATCTTCATTAGTAATACAGGTGCTTCCTTTTTTTAGGCGCTCACCAAATAATTCGGCGATTCTTCCTTCGATATCATTAATTATTTCATCTCGTCCTTCTTCGTTAGCGAAGAATTTACGCAGACTTTCTACATACTGCTTTAGTTCATCGTATGCAGCTTCTTCAATGGGTATTACCCTGCCCTGAAAGTTTATATTAATTACCTTTTTCATGGTATTTTAGTTTTGTTGGTTAAGGTTGGTTTTGGTTATTATCAGTTTCTGGCGGTGCAGCTGGTTGGGTAAGCACTTGAACAGCATCTGCTAGTTCCTGCCAGGTTCTTTCGAGTTCTCCGTAAAATTCTAAGCCTTTATCGGTCATCACGAAATATTTGCGTGGGGGGCCGCTATTACTTTCTACCCAACGGTAAGTG
Organism: Sediminibacterium sp.; assembly: GCA_046593815.1. Taxonomy (GTDB): domain Bacteria; phylum Bacteroidota; class Bacteroidia; order Chitinophagales; family Chitinophagaceae; genus Sediminibacterium. The sequence goes on from JBKJQV010000378.1 coordinate 2,112, forward strand.
AGTAATTCAGCGTTCTTCAATCTGGTTAAAAGGGGATAGAGTGTTCCCTCCAGAATATGTAAGTTGGCGGCTTTCATTCTATCTACCAAGTCGCTCGGGTAAACTTCTCCCTGGCGAATGATTGATAGGATACAAAACTCCAGAACGCCCTTCCGCATCTGACTCTGTGTATTTTGAATATCCATGGTATTTATTTTATGAGGGTTAATTACTAGTGGTTGTTATTAGTTAAGATTTCTTCTTGGAGATCTTACTCTGCGCATGCGCTCTATGTTCCAAAAATCTGCTAAACCAAAAACTGGTTTTGTTTCTCTAATTGTTGTGTTTTCTGTTTTGTTGTTTGTAAGCGTTGTCATGATTTTATTTTTTAATTGTTATAGTCTGTTTGTTTTGACAACACAAAGATGGGGATTATTTTAGTACTATGCAACACATAGTACAAGGTAAATTCAGGTAATAGGCAGAATTTAGATATGGGTTTAGTATAATTAATTGAAAATCAATCAGTTATTAATTTTTAGATTTTTATTAAAATGATGAATGGTAAAATATCATGATGAATGGAGTTTGAGGTATTTTATACAAATTTTTGCTCTAAATATCTTTTATCGTTTTTGTACGATGAATAGTTTTTTTGCTTTAAATTTGCTTATCGTATAAAAACGATTAACTATGGCTTCACCTAAATTAGAAGAATTTATTAAAGCAGAACAGGAGCTTGCAGCTTTTGCTAAATCACTGTCACATCCTGCACGTATAGCTATATTAAAAGTATTAGCGCAAAAAAATGAATGTATTTGCGGAGAAATTGTAGAAGTACTACCACTTGCACAATCAACTATTTCTCAACACCTAAAAGAATTAAAAGAAGCTGGATTAATTAAAGGAACAGTTGAAGGTCCTAGAAGTTGTTACTGCATTAACTGGAAAGCATTCGAAAAATTCAATCATTCATTCAATCAATTATTCAACAAATTAAAAGATCAACAAGCTTCTTGTTGTTAACTACTAAAAATAAATATTATGAAAACGGAAAATGAATTAAAAGAAATAGTCAAAGAAAAATATGCTTCAATAGTTGAACAAACAATTGAACTAAATCAATCTTCTTGCTGTGGCGCAGGAGGGTGTAGTACTGAAGTGTATAATATAATGACCGACGACTATACCAATATTAGTGGATATAATAAAGATGCCGATTTAGGATTGGGTTGTGGACTACCAACTCAATTTGCTAGAATTAAAAAAGGAGATACCATTGTTGATCTTGGAAGCGGAGCTGGCAATGATTGTTTTGTTGCTAGAGCCGAAACAGGAGAAAAAGGAAAAGTTATCGGAATTGATTTCACTCCTGCAATGATTAGCAAAGCAAAAGCCAATGCAATTAAATTAGGCTATAGTAATATTGAATTCAGAGAAGGCGATATTGAAAATATGCCACTCGCTTCAAATATTGCTGATGTGGTTGTAAGCAATTGTGTATTGAATCTTGTTCCTAATAAAGATGGTGTATTTAAAGAAATACATCGTGTATTAAAACCAGGAGGCCATTTTAGTATATCTGATATTGTGTTGGTAGGACAACTTCCAGATGCATTAAAAAAAGATGCAGAAATGTATGCAGGTTGTGTATCAGGAGCAATACAAAAAGAAGTATATATGGAATTAATTCATCACAATGGTTTTGAGAATATTACCATTCAAAAAGAAAAAGTAATTGTTATTCCAGATGATATTCTTTCTAAATATTTGGATGCTGATAGTTTACAAAGTTTTAAAAGTGCTAACATTGGTATTTTTAGTATTACTGTATTTGCCCAAAAACCATTAACCAAGAACTGTTGTAATCCTGGTATTGGTTGCTGTTAATTATTATACTTTATTCAATAAATTATGAATTCAAATCTACAATCTAAAAATATTTATTCATCTATTGATGCTTCAATTCTGTTAGCTATATCAAAGTTCAATTCAATTCCACTTGAAAGAAAACAGCAACTACAAAAATTAAGCGACTATATTCAGAAAAAGATTTATGAACAAAATAAGGTTGACCTTATTTTTATTTGTACGCACAATTCTAGAAGAAGTCATTTTGCCCAAATATGGGCACAAACTGCAGCAGCATATTATAAAATCTCTCAAATTAATTGTTATTCAGGAGGAACTGAAGTAACTGCCTTTAATCCTAATGCAGTAAAAGCTTTGCAAGATGCTGGATTTATAATTACACAAAAGTTGGAAATAAATAATCCTCATTATGAAGTAAAATATAATGATACATCATTGTACATAGATGCATTTTCTAAGAAATATGCTGACGCTCCAAATCCAAGCAATTCATTTGCAGCAATTATGACATGCGCTCATGCAGATGAATCTTGCCCCAATGTAGTTGGTGCCGAAAGTAGATTTACAATTAACTACGAAGATCCAAAAATTGCCGATGGTAGAGCTGATCAAGAATTGGTTTACAATGAACGATCAATGCAAATTGCCGCAGAAATGTGCTATGTTTTTTCTATACTTGTTAAATAGTTTGATTATTTGGATTCCTTTGGAGTACCAATAATTGATTCTAAAATTGATGTTACGAATGAAACTATAAAACTAAAAAATAATGCCGTCCACCAGCCATCAACTGTAAACCCTGGTACAATCTTAGCTGCTATTTGAATAATAAAGACATTGATGAATAGCAAAAATATACCAAGCGTAAAAATGGTAATAGGTATAGTAAGAATTACCAAAATAGGTTTAATAAAACTATTCAGAATACCCAATACAAATGCTACTATAATGGCTGTTATTGAATCAATAACAGTTACACCAGATAAAAGATAGGCGGCAACTAGTACAGCTACTGCAGTAGCAATTGTTTTAGCAAAAAACCTTCCCATAATTATATTTTTAAAAAGAAAGTTACTTTAAATAACCGTTAGCTCATAAAATTCTTCTGGGTTGAGGTATTTTTTTGCCAGTTCCTGTAACTCTTCAGCGCCGGTAGTTTTAATTAGCTCTACGCTTTTATAGAAATACTCGTCTGTAACACCATTTAATATATAATTTTTCCACCTTGCAATTAACTGGAATGGTCCATCTAATTCGCCTAAAACTGAGCCTATCATATAATTACGTACCAAGCTTAATTCTTCTTCATCAATAATTTCGGATTTTAAAATGTCCATTTCCTTGTAAATTTCTTCTATAGTTGGTTTACAAACATCTCTACCAGCTTCTGTACTAATCATCCATGCGCTTTCATGAATATGATTCTGCAAATAGCTATGAATGCCATAAGTATACCCTTTATCTTCTCTGATATTACTCATTAAACGAGAACCAAAAAATCCGCCATAGATATTATTTAAAATCTGTACTTTTTGAAAATCAGGATGATGCCTGTTTGGAAACGGCCTTGCTAATCTTATTGCTCCTTGAACTCCACCAGCATCATTTATAATATGAAACTTTTTTTCTTCAGCAGGATGAAGATGGTATTGAATATTAGGGATAGATCTTTGTTGAATTGGAAGATGCCCAAAAACTTTATTTAGTTCAGTAGCTAAATCAGCTGGAATTTTGCCAGCAGTAAAAATGGTGCATTTTCCTTCTTTATAAAATTGGTTATAAAAAGTTACTAATTCATCTCTGTTTAAACTATCGTAATCTAGCGTAGAAGTATATTTTCCATATGGATGATTAATTCCATAAATATATTCGTCAATTAATCTATTTGCAATGAAATCGCATTTTTGTAAATTTACTACCAGCCGCTGTTTTTGATTTTGACGATAGGTATTTAATTCCTCTTCTGGAAAAATGGATTCTGTAATTAATTCAGCAACTACTGGTAATAATTCTCTTACATTTTTATTTAAGCAATGAAGCGTAATAGTTGCAGTTTCATTGTAGCAACTTCTATTTAAATAGGCTCCATGAAATTCAAAATGCTCATTAATGCCGAATGCAGTTCTAGTATGAGTACCATTTTTCAACATGAAATTAGTAGTTGCCGCAACAATATTTTTTTGCTCATACCAATTGCCTGCATAAAAAACCCATTCAATCATTAATACATCTTGTGTGCCAGCATCTATACTGTAAACTGTTACTCCGTTATCTAGTGTATATTGATCACATTTTTTTAATTGCAGATCAAAACTTATTGCATCAGTAATTGTAGGTGTT
>JBKJQV010000018.1:0-3404 GCA_046593815.1 Sediminibacterium sp.
GAGACTATAGAATCTTTGTATAAAAAAGAATATAGAGGTCAATGTGAAACTTTAGATAATGAAGGAAATATTGTTTGGGATAATATTATAGATATTTGGGAAACTGGAATAAAAAAACTTTATAAGGTTGAACTTATAGATGGTAATTATATCATTGTTACAAAAGGTCATTTATTACATACTAAAACTGGTTTTAAAAAACTTAAAGATGTTAAAATAGGAGAAGAGGTAATTGTAAAATATTATAATTCTTCTAATTCTACTTTAAGCGGTGTTAAATCAATAACTTATTCTGGCAAAAGAATGACTTATGATTTAACAACTGAAAAATATCATACCTACTTTGCCAATAATATTCATGTTCATAATAGTGGTTTCTCAACTTCTATTGTAGGTAGAGCTTTTTTTGATGCTTATTTTGGTAAAGTTCCAGATATAGCAATTGTATCAGCTACTAAAACCCAAGCTGTAAAAGTTATGAGAAGAATTAAACAATGTTTCATAGATTTACCAGATGCAATGCGTCCAGAATTTGCAGTAGATACCGCACAAGAAGTAATCTTGCCCAATAAGACCAGAATAGTATCATTGTCATCAAATCCACAAGGTATGAGGGGTTATACTGGAATTTATATGCTTGATGAATATGCAATGCATAGTGAATCTGCCAGTGAGGAAATTTACGAAGCAGTATATCCAGCTACTACAAAGGGTGGAAGGATAATTTGTATATCAACACCATTTGGTACTAAAGGAATGTATGCCAAATTAGCTACTCAAACATTGGCTCAAATATCTGGGAATAAAGACGCAAGAGATTCAAGGAAGTTCCATGTACATTGGAGAGACGTTCCTTTTATAAAATATGCTGTGGAAACACAAGGTTTATTTGACGGTTTACCACCAGAAATGTTAGACCAAGAGTATGAACTTAATTTTAGAGAAGATACTGATGAAAACCAATTCTTCACCAAAGATTTTGTAATGATGTATTACGTTCAAGTAGGTGGCGATAATTTCACAGAAGAAAAAGATATTCCGCTTTACCATGATTATTCAGATTTAGGTATTCCAAATGAATATATAACAGATTTGGATAAAACTCTGGAATATGAATTTTATAGACAAGATTTTAGAGAAAAATACTCACAAATACTAGGTGGATGGGATTTAGCTTCTACAGAAAATGATAGTATTCTAACAGTGGTAGGAGAGAAAAGAGATGCACCTACAGAGTTTGAAACAATTGGAGAATTTTGGGTAAATAGAGTTAGATATCTTAACGGTAAAGAAACAGATAAAAGATTTGAAAGTACTATTAATCAAGCCAAATATATAAAAAGAATAATTGAGGTAATGCAAATTGATAAACTTAATATGGACAAGAACGGTCTTGGAATTGAGTGTTGGAAAACTATTCAAAATGACAGATTTTGGGATAGTGTTAGGTCAAAAATATTTGGAGTTAATTATAATAATGAGCATAAATATGCTGGCTTTAGTAAATTAAAACATTTATTAACTTCTAATAAATTGAAACGTCAATGGAATGGTAATAGAATCTGTAATGAAATAATGTTACAGATGACTAATATTAAGTTAAATCAATTGACAAGACAATTGGCAGCAAAAGGTAGAAATAAAGATGATTATCCTTATGCTCTGATGTTAGCAATAAATAATGAATCTGTGACAAGACCTAGAATAACCGTTGTGAGTAAGGAACAAAGAACCAGAGAAAGAATGAATTCTGACAAAGGTTTAACAACTCTTTCCAGTCAATATGCAAAATTCAGAGAAGAAGAATTAAGAAAAATGGAATTAAAAAATGAAAAATAAAGATAGCTTTTCTAGTTTGACAAGAAACTATAATGAGTTCAAAACAAATGGTTATAACAATATTACAAAACCATTGTCAGAAAAAGGTAATCATGCCATGATAAGAAAGGTTGATTCACTCTTGCAAGCGCCAGCTTATACAGACATCTCAACCAAATCACAAATGTTAAATAATGCTACAGTAGGTTATGGAGCAATGGATTTCGGTGGTATGCACGTTGATTACACTACTTCTAGTTATTATATTCTTGAAAAAGCTTTTAGAGATAATAATCTTGTTAAACACATTTGTAGAACATATGCCAATGCTTGTGTTAAATGTGAACCACAGTTTTCTTTTGAATCTGAAAAAAGCACTAGAAATACAAACTATCTTAAAAACTTAACAGACATTCTCTCCTTCCCAAATAAAAATGAAAGTTGGGCACAACTTGTTAGAAAAACATATATAGCATTAGTATTATTTGGGGATGCTTACTGGCAAGTAAGACCAAAAGCTAATGGTGAAATATATGGTATTTATTTTGTTCCACCTCAAAGTATTAGACCAGTTCCTTATATTGATGCTAATGATGGTGATTTAAAATTTGTCTATGCACAATTAGCCTCATCTAATAATATAAAATTTGATGTTTCAAAAGTATTCACTGATACAGAGATAATTCATTTCAAAACAGATAACCCATTTAGTGCTTTATATGGTTTATCAGAATTTAGACCTTTATTTAAAAATCTTGAATTCGATGTAACAACAAAGGTTTATCTTAATAACTTTTTTGAGAATTCATTTTCTGGTGGTATGATATTTGAAATAAAAGATACCAATCAAGACGTAGTAGAGAGGAATAAAGAAGAATTAATAGAGTTACTTTCTGGGGCTGAAAATGCTGGTAGAAATATGATTCTTGAAGGCAATGTCAGATTAGTTCATGATGGAAATAAAACAAAAGAATTTCCTTTACAAGCATTAATGGATTCTAATGCAGATAAAGTTTATACTGGAACTGGTGTAACACTTGCTATGGCTGGTGGCAGAAGTGAAAATGGTAAATTGAATTCTGAATTGGTAGAGTCAGAAGAACAAATATTCCTTACAAATGTTGAAACATATCAATCAATACTTTTTGATACTCTTAATAATTCTTTTTTAAGAAATATATTAAACAAAAAAGATGTTAAAATTGTAGCTGGAGTTAATAAGCATTTCTCTCTAAAGAGGGCTGAAAGCATGGTAGAAACTGCTTTAAAGGTTGGTGCTACTATTAACGAATTAAGAAAGATTTTAGGATTACCAAAATTGGATGATTCTTCTATTGGGGAATTACTTATTGTTGGTACTAATAATGGTGCAATCCCTATGGAAGTCTTCTTTAAGAACATTGAAATAGATTCTGAAACAAAGATTGCTAGTTTAGAACAAATCAAAAAACAAACAGAACAAATGGGTTTACAAGTAGTAGATAATATAAATTCTTTACCTTCCAAAAAAAAGAAAAATGAAGAGACTAAACAACCTAGTTTAAAGGTTTCTAATAAAGGAATTGAAGTGTCTTAAGATAACTTAA
>JBKJQV010000277.1:0-4262 GCA_046593815.1 Sediminibacterium sp.
GTACTCCTTTATTAGGACCTAAATTATTTTCCTATTTTTCTATTTCTTTATCAAATTCATTTCTGCTTAAGGCTAAATTCCAAAATCCATTGTTAATTAAATGCTTAATACTAGCACCCACTGTATAATTCCATTGGTTAATTCCAGGACTGCTATTGAGCAAGTATAATTTTTCTGGTGTTGTTTTTTTAGGAGCTGCAAAACTAAATTCATCAATAGCGCCAACTCCTAAAAAAGTGAGCAAAGTTTTTTTATTTATTTGATGTGATATTTTATATTGGAAATCCCAAAAATTTGGCCTGATTGGAAAATCGAGTGCACTAAATAAAAGTTGCAAATAACTTCTTCTTGCAGATGCTAAAAAAGTAGTTCTTTTATCTTTCGATAATGGACCATCAAAAGTTGCTGCTAATTCGGTAGCACTTAAACGGATATTTCCTTGAAGGTGATTGGTATTTCCTCTTTTTTGCTTGAACTCAAAAACAGAAGAAAGTGCGTTATCAAATCTTGCATCAAATGATGAAGAACTTAATTTCACTTCTTCAATAAAACTTACATTAAGAATTCCTGCTGGCCCGCCCGCACTTCCTTGAGTTGCAAAGTGGTTAATCACTGGTATTTCAATTCCATCTAAGTAATATACATTTTCATTGGGAGCGCCACCTCTAATGATTATATCATTTCTAAAACCTGCAGTAGCAGAAGAACCACCAACACCCGGTAATGCTTCTACTACTCTAGAAATATCAAAATTCCCGCCAGGATTCGATTTTATTTCTTCTGTGGTTAAACGTTGTACGCTTAATGGCGTTTCTAGAGTAGCTGCTTTGGCCGATTTGTTTCTATTGGTACTTGATACTGTAACTGAAGCTAAATCAACTACAAGCGCTTCCATTTCAATTACTAAGTTGTTTTCGTTCCCTGTATTAATGGCCACATTGTATTTGTTCGAGTTATTATAGCCAACGGTTGTAAAAATAATGGAATAAGCTCCGGGCTTAATAGCTGTAATTCTGAATTTGCCACTGCTATCAGAAATGGCGCTCATTTTACTTGGACTTATCTGAATACTAGTACCTGCTAAAGGTTTTTGTAGTGATTTATCGAGGATTACTCCTGATAAAACTCCGGTATTTTGGGCTCTTGAAATAGAGCTATTAGATGCCAATATCAGTAAAAAGCCTATTCTACATAAAAATTTCATATGAATTAACCGTTTAAAAAATACTCTTGTGATACAGATAGATATGTATTTTGTTTATTTATCTTCGGAATTCATAAAATTAAGTTGAACATGAGAAAACTTGCCTTTCTTCTATTATTATTTATTAGTTATGGGGCTCTTGCCCAGAAAAAACCACTAGATCATTCGGTTTACGACGGATGGCAAAATATTGGTGAAAGATTATTAAGCAATGATGGTAAATACGTTTCATTTACTGTAAATCCTCAAGAAGGAGATGGTATGCTTATTATAAAGGGTTCTGATGGAATTAATAAGGCAACTATTGCTAGAGGCTATGGTGCTTCTATTTCTGAAAATAGTCGGTTTTTAATATGTAGAATTAAACCCACCTACACTGAAACGAGAGAAGCGAAAATAAAAAAAAAAAAGCCCGATGAAATGCCAAAAGATAGTTTGGCTATTGTGGATTTATCTTCAGGATCAATTACTAAAGTTGCAAGAATAAAAAGTTTTAAAGTACCTGATGAAAATACATCAGTAGTTGCTTATTTAATGGAAAAAGCATTACCCGAATTGCCTAGGCCAAAAGTTGATTTGGATTCTGCCGCTAGGATTATTGCAATGATCAATACGGCAGATAGTTTACTGAGAGTTGCTGATAGTATTCGTAACAAAGCCAATGAAGTAAAAGAAAAAGGCATGGGTGTTTTACCAAAACCAAACAGTAGAAATACCATTCCACCGAAAGCCCCAGAAGATCCGGTAGAAGAAGGAACAGATTTAGTAGTAAAGAATTTGTTTACTGGTGAAACAAAGACATATAAATTAGTGAGTGAATATTTCTTTAATAAAAAAGGAAATGTTTTACTGTATGAAACATCAAAGAAAACCAATGATGCAGTTTCAAAAGCTACTGTTGTTAAAGTAGATATAGCTAGCGGCAATAGTAAAACCATCTTTAAAAGTTTTAATGATGCAAAAGGTTATAGAATGGATGAAGAAGGGAAGCAGTTAGCATTTGTTGCTGAGAGAGACAGTACTGCAAAAGCGTTACAGAAATTTTACAAACTATATTATTATAGAGATGGTTCTGATAGCGCAGAAATGATAGTAGATAAATTTACCAATGGCGTTCCTGCAAAATATATGGTGAGTGAATTTTCGAATATTACTTTCAGCAAAAGCGGTAAACGTCTGTTTTTCGGAACAGCGCCTATACTTCCTGTAAAAGATACCACACTGCCAGATTTTGAAAGAGTTAGTGTAGATGTATGGGGAACAAACGACGATTATATTCAACCTGTTCAATTGAAAAATTTAGAACAAGAGTTGAGAAAAAATCATTTAGCTCGATACGATTTTGCAACTAAATCTGTTGTTCAACTTGGTTCACCTTCATTCAGGAGTGGTGGATTTGGAGGTCAAACCGGTGTTCTACAAACAATGGAAGGAGATGGCAAATATTTTTATGCATCTGCTGATGACGGAAAAAGAATTGCATCTCAATGGCAAGGTTTTACTTTAACCGATGTTTATGTAATTGATCCTGAAACTGGGAATAAAAAATTAATCGTAAGTAATTTTAAAGGCAATACAATTCCATCTTTTACCGGAAAGTATTTAATGCTGTACGACGATATAAAAAGATCTTTTTATTCTTACGATGCTGCTACCAATAAAATAAATGCAGTAGCAAAAGATATAAAAGTTGCATTGTATGATGAAGAGAATGATGTGCCCGATGATCCAAATCCTTATGGAGTAATGGGTTGGACGGAGAATGATGAACATGTTTTGGTATATGATTTTTATGATGTTTGGAAAATTGATCCTTCAGGTGTTGCTTCATCTACAAGCCTTACCAATGGTTTGGGAAGAAAAAATAAATTGACTTTTAGAAATATTGTGTTGGATAGGGAAGAGCGCTTTATTAAAAAAGGACAACAATTGTTGTTTAGTGTTTTTAATAATGTAGATAAAGGATCGGGTTTAAAATATTACAATTACGGTGATGCTTTTGAATTGCCTTCAGGATTAAGGCAAACTTATCCTGTAAGAATTGCTAATGTTGTTAAAGCAAAAAATGCACAAGTATTAAGTTATAGTAGCGAATCTTATCAGCGTTCTGCAGATATTAAAATTGTAACAAGTGTAGACACTGGTTCAATTGCAGGCCGTAAAGAAATTGCTGGAGGAAAATCTTTATATCAACCAAATGCACAGCAAGCCAATTATAATTGGGGAACTGCTGAATTGTTTAAATGGAAATCTTATACTGGAAAAGAAGCAGAAGGTATTGTGTATAAACCAGAAGATTTTGATCCTAAGAAAAAATATCCAATGATTGCTTATTTCTATGAGCGCAATGCTAATACATTGTATGCATATCAAGCACCAGCACCTACACCATCGAGATTAAATATTTCTTTCTTTGTAAGTAGAGGGTATATTGTTTTTGTTCCAGATATTTGGTACAAGACTGGATATCCTGGTCAAGGTGCTTATGATTATATCGTTAGTGGTACTAGAGCTTTAGCAAAACAAGGATATATTGATACTACTAAATTGGGATTACAAGGTCAGAGTTGGGGCGGATATCAAATTGCTTATTTAATTACTAAAACCAATTTATATGCTGCTGCTTGGGCAGGCGCACCAGTAGTAAATATGACCAGTGCATATGGTGGAATAAGGTGGGGTAGTGGGTTAACTAGACAATTTCAGTACGAAAAATCGCAGAGTAGAATTGGTGCTAACTTATGGGAGAAACCAAATTTATATTTACAAAATTCAGCATTGTTTTCTTTGCCAAAAGTAAAAACTCCAACAGTTATTATGGCCAATGATGCAGATGATGCAGTGCCTTGGTACCAAGGAATTGAAATGTACACAGCTATGCGCCGATTAAACAAACAAGTATGGATGTTGAATTATAATAATGAAGCGCATAATTTGGTTGAGCGTAAAAACAGAAAAGACATTTCTATTCGTGAGCAACAGTTTTTCGATTATTTATTAAAGGGAGATAAGCCTGCAAAATGGATTACAGATGGAGTACCTGCGGTAATGAAAGGAA
>JBKJQV010000384.1:0-9512 GCA_046593815.1 Sediminibacterium sp.
GGTTGATAGATGATAGTGAATAAGGATAAACATTATCAAAGAATACAAGCTTTGCCTTATTCAATTCACAAGCTTTAATAACAGCCTCAAGAAATGGAGGCCAAGTATTTTGCCATACCTTCAAATTATAATCAAAACCAACAGTGATATAAACCACATCACTACCTGCAACTGCTTTATCAATCTGTAACAAATCTTTTACATCCAATGTAAACAATTCATCTGATTCATTTACTTTTTTTGGGTTTCTGCTTACTAGTCTAACTCGATCGGTATATTTTGATAATTCTTTTGCTAATGGAATTGCAATAGTTCCGCCAGATCCAATAATTGTTTGCATATTTAAATTTTTAGCAATTTAATGAATTAAGTTAATAGCTTAGAACATCACTATACATTCCTACATTGGTTTATTTAGAAAATAACTTGTAAATTACACTAAGTTTATTTTTATCAAATCTGACTTTACTTTGATCAATAATACCCTCAATATCCAGCTATTTAAAAGTTCCCCATTCTCAGGATTGGTCTTATTGCCAGACAATCAGAGGTTTACAATTGTTGCAGCTACTAATACTTATCTTAAGGTTTATGAAATAAAAGAATCAGCTATTAAGGAAAAGGGTTTTTTTGAAATATTTGAGGCTTCAGATAGTATTGATCCTATAAATAGCTTTTCCGCACTTCGATCTCTATTATTAACAGCTTTAGAAAGCGGGGAACCGGTAAATTTTAAAAATTTTAATTTTAGGTTAAAAAAAACTGAAAGTAGTTCATTTGAGGTAAGAAATGTGGATTTACTAATTACTCCTGTATTGAACGATAATGATTTGCCAATATCAATTATTGTATCATTCAATGAAACTGATTACAATAATGATTCTTTGAAATTGAATAGTAAAAGCAATCAGTATTATCAAAGTATTTTTGATAATTCATTAAATGCTTTTTTTCTAACTAATCCCTTCGACGGCTCCATTTTAGATGCCAACAAGTCTGCTTGTGATATGTTTGGTTACTCAATTCAAGAGTTAAAGCAAATTGGGCGCCAAGGAATCATTGATCATAGTAAAGCTCATGTACAAGAAAAAATTAAGGAAAGAAATGTAACGGGTAAATTAAATGCCGAGTTTGAAGGTATTAAAAAAAATGGCGAAAAATTTCCTATCGAAGTTTTCTCTGTTATATTTTCAGATGTTAATGGAGTTAAAAGATCTTCAATTACTATTAATGATATTACTAATAGGAAAAAGATTGAAGACGAATTAAAATTATCTGAAAAAAAATACAAATCACTTTTTGAAGATAATCCTTTACCCATGATAATATGGGATTTTGAAACTCTTAATATTATTGATTGCAATGAAGAAGCACTCTATAAATATGGTTATACAAGAAAAGAATTTTTACAACTTACCATACGAGATATTCGACCAAAAGAAGATATTGCTTTAATTGAATCAGCTACTGCAAACGAAGAAGTATATGGCCAAATTCATAAGAAAGCATGGCGGCATTTAAAAAAGAATGGTGAGTTGATGTTAATGGAAATTACAGCTCACCTAATTGATTATAATGAGAGAAGAGTATCTCTAGCTTTGTTGAATGATGTAACGGAAAGGGAAAAAGTACTACAGCAATTAAAGTTATTAGAATCTGTAATTACTAATACAAATGATGCTATATTAATTACTGAGGCAGAACCTTTTGATGAACCAGGTCCTAAAATAGTATATGTAAATGAAGCTTTTACAAGAATGACAGGATACAGAGCCGATGAAGTTATTGGTAAAACGCCTCGTATTTTACAAGGCCCAAAATCAGATAAAATTGAATTAGCACGTTTATCAAAAGCACTGCGTAATTGGGAGTCATGTGAAGTAACAACAATTAACTATAAAAAAAATGGAGAAGAATTCTGGATCAATTTATCTGTTAGTCCTGTAGCCGATGAGAAAGGATGGTTTACTCACTGGATAGCAATTGAAAGGGATGTAACTCAACGCAAAAATGATGAGCAACAAAAAATATTATTGGCTGAAATTAGCAAGCTTTTCAATCAGCCCAATTCGTTTTCTGAAACACTCAATCAGGTGCTTCAGACTATTGTTGCAACTGGTAATTATTGCATGGCCGAAGCATGGATGATAGATGCGGATAAAAAGAATATGAACCTTTTAGCCAAACATTTTGTGGGAGATAAAATAGAATTGCTTTATGCTGGGAATCCTAACATTAGAAACTTAGCTATTGGAGATGGACTTCCTGCAATAATTGGAGAAACTAAAACCATTCAGCAATGGAATGTAGATGAAGAAAATGAATATTTTATTCGTAAAAAAGAAGCGGTTAAAGCTGGAATTAAAAAAATAATTGGTATACCCTTGTTTTATAATGAAACTGTTATTGGGTCACTTTTATTGGGTATCAATTCTATTGAAAAAAATGAATATAATTTAATTTTGCAATCGCATGATTTTAGTACACAATTAGGCTCAGAAATTAAACGCAAGCAAATTGAACAGGAGCTTAACCAGGTATTTGATTATTCTCAAGACATCATCTGCATTGCAGATTTTAACGGATATTTCAAAAAAATAAATCCTGTTTCGAGTAATATACTTGGCTATTCAGAAGTAGAATTACTCAGTAAGCCCTATTTTGATTTTATACATCCTGATGATGTGAATGTAACTGCAAAAGAAGTAGAAAAGCTTCGTAATGGTAAGGCTATGTATTATTTTGAAAACCGCTTTATCAGTAAATCAGGCAAAATCATTTGGTTTGCATGGACTAATACTTCCTCCCCTGAAGAGAAACTAATATTTGCTGTTGCTAAAGATATTACTGAAAAAAAGAACCTAGAAGTTTTACTAAACAAGTCGAATAGGCTTGCTGCTATTGGTAGTTGGGAAATTGATGTTTTAAATGATACTGTTTACTGGTCGGATATTACCAAGGAGATTAGAGAAGTTGACCCAGATTTTATTCCTGATTTATCAACTGGAATTGATTTTTTTAAAGAAGGTGAAAGTAGAGAAACTATTTCAAAAAGTGTAAAGGAATGTATAGAAAAAGGAACGCCATGGGATGAAGAACTACAAATCATTACACACAAAGGAAATCTTAAATGGGTACGTACTATTGGTGAAGCAGATATGTTGAATGGAAAGTGCATAAGAGTATATGGCAGCTTTCAGGACATCGATACCAGGAAAAAATCTGAAATTGAACTGGCGGAAAGCGAGAACAGGTTCCGTACAATTTTAGAAGCTGAACCGGAATGTATAAAATTGTTAGGCCCCGATAACGAATTATTAATGATGAACCAAGCGGGACTTGCAATGATTGAAGCGGATACTGAAGAACAAGTGGTGAATAAATCTATATTAGGAGTTCTTTTACCTGAACATAGATCAGCGTTTTCGGATCTTACAAAAGAAGTTTTTAAAGGTGAATCTGGAAAGCTTGTATTCGAAATAAAGGGATTTAAAGGAACTCGCCGTTGGCTAGAAACGCATGCTGTTCCTATGAGAAATGATCAAGGTGATATTATTTCTTTATTGGGAATTACTAGAGATATAACTGACCGAAAGGAGGCTGAGGAAAACATTCGTCAATCTAATGAACGTTTTGAAAAAGTTACCCAAGCTACCAATGATGCAATTTGGGATTGGGATATTGTAAATGATAATTTTTATCGAGGCAATGGCTTTAACACATTGTTTGGTTACGAAATAAATAAAAATATACAAGCCTCCGATTTCTGGCAGGAAAATTTTTATTCTGAAGACTTACCGATGATAAAAGAAAGTCTGCAAAAAGTAATTGAAGATCCTAATGCAACACATTGGCAACAGGAGTACAGAGTTGTAAAAAATACTGGTGAGACAGCTACAGTTATAGATAGAGGTATCATCATTCGAAGTAACACTGGCAAAGCGATTCGTATGGTAGGTGCAATGACGGATATTACTCATCGTAAGGAATATGAAGAATCACTTAAGCTATTAAATGAGAAACTGGAGCTGCACACTAAGGAATTAGCTATTTCTAATAAGGAACTAGAACAGTTTGCCTATGTGGCTTCGCATGATTTACAAGAACCTTTAAGAATGGTGACTAGCTTTTTAACTCAATTGGAAAAAAAGTATGGAGATACAATAGATGATAAAGGAAAACAATACATCTACTTTGCAGTGGATGGTGCTAAAAGAATGCGTCAGATTATTCTTGATTTACTTGAATTCTCAAGGATAGGCAAACAGAAGTATCAGTTTGAACTTGTGAATATTAATGAGTTGATTAGCGATGTTCTTCTTTTATTAGCTAAAAGGATTGAGGAGACAAATGCAATAATAGAGTTTGATAATCTTCCATTAATTAAGAGTCATAAAACACCTTTGAGTCAGGTTTTTCAAAATTTAATTAGTAATGCACTTAAGTATCGGCATAAAGATAAAGCGCCGATTATTAAAATAAGTTGCATTGAAATTCCGGGATATTGGATGTTTAGTATTAAGGATAATGGAATTGGAATAAACGAACAATATTTCGAAAAAATATTTATTATTTTTCAGCGACTTCATAATAAAGATGAATATACAGGAACAGGTATAGGGTTATCGATTGTTAAGAAAATTATTAATAATCTCGAAGGAAAAATATGGGTAGAATCTGAGGAAGGTAAGGGCACAGTTTTTTATTTTACAATTCCCCAATAACATTGAAAATCTATTGCCATAAAATGAATTAAAATTTAATTGAATAAAAAAAATCCCCCAACAATTAAGTTGAGGGATTTGCTATTCAATATTATACTTTTAAATTTTTATCTACTAGTAACGATACATTTCGGATTTGAAAGGACCATTTTTGCTGATACCTAAATAGGTGGCTTGCTCTGTGGTTAATTCATCTAATACAGCACCTACTTTTGCCAAATGTAAACGTGCAACCTTCTCATCTAAATGCTTAGGCAACACATAAACTTTGTTTTCGTAATTTTTGTGATTAATCCACAATTCAATCTGAGCCAATGTTTGATTAGAGAATGAATTACTCATTACAAATGAAGGGTGACCAGTTGCGCAACCTAAGTTTACTAAACGGCCTTCAGCTAAAACAATAACATCTTTTCCGTCAATTTCGTACAAATCAACCTGAGGTTTGATGGTATCTTTTGTATGCCCGTAGCTAGTATTTAACCAAGCCATATCAATTTCAATATCAAAGTGACCGATATTACAAACAATCGCTTTGTCTTTCATTAAACGGAAATGTTTTTCTGTAATTAAATCTCTACAACCTGAAGCGGTAACAATAATATCAGCTTCTTTTACAGCTTCGATCATCGGCTTCACTTCAAAACCTTCCATTGCTGCTTGTAATGCACAAATAGGATCAATTTCTGTTACAATAACCCTGCAACCTGCGCCTTTTAAAGACAATGCAGAACCTTTACCTACATCACCATATCCACCAACAACTGCAATCTTACCAGCCATCATAACATCTGTAGCTCTACGGATAGCATCAACCAATGATTCTTGACAACCATATTTATTATCGAATTTAGATTTAGTAACCGAATCGTTTACATTGATTGCAGGAATTGGTAAAGTACCAGCTGCCATGCGCTCATATAAACGGTGAACGCCAGTTGTAGTTTCTTCACTCAATCCTTTGATATGAGATATTAATTCGGGGTATTTATCAAAAACAATATTGGTTAAATCTCCACCATCGTCTAAAATCATGTTCAAAGGACGATCAGCTCCTCCAAAAAACAATGTTTGCTCAATACACCAATCAGCTTCTTCTTGAGTTTGACCTTTCCAAGCAAATACACCAATACCTGCAGCAGCAATTGCAGCAGCTGCTTGATCTTGTGTAGAAAATATATTACAAGAACTCCATTTTACTTCTGCACCCAATGCAATCAATGTTTCAATTAAAACTGCAGTTTGAATAGTCATGTGCAAGCAACCAGCTACACGAGCACCTTTTAATGGTTGTGTGGCACCGTATTCAGCACGCAAAGACATAAGTCCTGGCATTTCAGCTTCTGCTAAACGGATTTCTTTTCTGCCCCAATCGGCTAAACTAAAATCAGCCACTTTGTACTTAAGGCTGAAGTCGATAGATGTGGTTAATGTAGACATAGTTGTTATTTTATGAAGCACAAAGCTATATTTAAAGAATAAAATAGCATAATTATTTAAAAATAAAGAACAAATAACTATTATTTGTATCTTTATAAGAATAAAACACCTGTTTGCAATGCCTAAACCTTCTTTAAAAGCCGATTCCACTATTCCAAATTACTTAGATGCTAAAGACGTAGCTATTTTAAAACTTTTACAGCATAATGCACGTATTACCGTTAAGGAAATTGCAGATACAGTTTTGTTGAGCACTACTCCCGTTCATGAACGAATTAAAAGAATGGAAGAAAGTGGGGTAATTAAACAATACGCTACTTTAGTTGATCATACCAAAGTAAAAAAAGGATTGATGGTAATTTGCTATGTTTCTTTAAAACAGCACGATAAAATATTAGGTGGGAAGTTCATTAAAAGAATGCACGAATTAAATGAAGTAATAGAGTGTTATAATATTTCAGGTGAGTTCGACTTTATGTTAAAAGTTGTTGCCGAAAGTATGGATGCCTACTACGATTTTCATGTAAATAAATTAAGTCAGGCCGAAAATATTGGTCATGTGCAATCTGTATTTGTAATGGGAGTTATTAAACAAACACATGTACTCGTATATTAGAGTTTAATCCCCATAATATAGTCATCCATTACATAGCCATGTTCTAATTCCAATATTTTTTCTTCAAGGATTGTAAAGCCATGTTTTAAATAAAATTTTGTTGCTTTATTTACTTTATTCACTTGTAATATTAATTGCTTACCACCATTATTTTTTGCATACTCAATTGCTTGTAACATCAAAGCCTTGCCAGCACCAGTTTTCTGCATGGTTGGCAAAACATATAGTTTATTCAATTTATAAATATTATCCCCTTCATTTGATACCGAAGCAAATCCAATTGGTATTCCATCTGTTTCAAACAAATAAAACTGATGACCATTTACTAGTTGTTTTTCTAAAGAAGGAGTGGAGTACATTAGCTCCAACATATAAGTTAATTGTTCTAATGAAATTATTTCACTATAAGCAACAGGCCAGGTAGTTTTTGCAATATCTTGAATTGTAGAAATATCATTATGAG
The DNA here is from genome assembly GCA_046593815.1 of Sediminibacterium sp. Taxonomy (GTDB): domain Bacteria; phylum Bacteroidota; class Bacteroidia; order Chitinophagales; family Chitinophagaceae; genus Sediminibacterium. The sequence goes on from JBKJQV010000384.1 coordinate 7,244, forward strand.
TTGCTTTTCTAATCATATATACAATATTATGGTAGCTGTTTAACAGTTTCTTTTTTTCTCATCGTAATTTTTTTCATTATCCATTGAGAAGCAAAAGCACTAGCTGTACCAACAACAGCTCCCATTAAAACATCGGAAGGGTAGTGCTGACCTAAATACATTCTAGAATATCCTACAGATGTTGCCCATGCAAAAGCAGGAATAGCTATGTACCATTTTTTAGTTATTAATGTAATTGAAGCAGCAGTAGAAAAAGCAGTTGTAGTATGTCCGGATGGGAATGATTTTCCAGATTCGTATACATCTGGATATATATCTGAATAGGATTCATAAGGCCTAGGACGATTTACTATTCGTTTTAGTATTTGTGTTGTAACAGTTGCTATTGCTAAACTTCCAAATACTTCAATTGATTGCTTTTGCAATTTTTTATCGTGGTTGATAAAAGATACCAATAACATACCAGTGGGTATTCCAACTGAAATTGGTTCTGCAGAAGCAGAAATACTTTTCCAAAAATCACTGCTTGGTGGATTTGGATTTATGTTCCTCACCATATCTACTTCCCATTGACCCTGAGAAAAAACAAATTGGACTAATGTTGTATATACAACAATTAAAAATAATTTTTTATTCATCGATCTTCTTTAAATATTTCAATAACTTAATCAAGGCTTTTCAAACTAGCTTCAATCATTGCAATTCTACTTTCCGAATCGGCTTGCTTTTTTCTTTCTAATGCAAGGATTTCAGGTTTGGCATTTTCAACAAATTTTTCATTACTTAATTTCTTCATTACAGAAGCTAAAAATTTTTGTTCGTACTCTATATCTTTCATTAAACTATCCCGCATTGTAGCTGTATCCAACTGCTTTTCGGCTTCAATATAAAATTTATCTTTTTCTACATTTACCATAATGGTATTTGCAACTGAAACGTCAGTATATAATATTGCTGCAGCATTTACTTGTTTCATTAAAATCAATTCAATTCCCTTGTAAGCGCTAGTATTGTTGCTTTGTATGTGTAATTGAATACTTTCTTTTGGCTTAATTTGATTTTTATTCCTCGCATCTCTTAAAGCAGTAATCACCTGCTTTAATAATTCCCCGGATGCTAAAATAGTTGCATCTACTTCTTTGGTTGGAGCATATTGTTTTATACAAAGATCGTCCTGTTGCTCTTTTAATAAATGATAAATTTCCTCAGAAATAAATGGCATGAAAGGATGCAATAAATGCATTAATTTTTCGAAATAACCAACTGTTTTGTTATAAACTGTTGCTTCAATGGGTTGCTCATATCCAGGCTTAATCCATTCTAAATACCAACTGCAGAAATCATCCCATATTAATGAGTAAATTGTTTTGAGCGCTTCATTCAATTTAAATTGAGTTAGCAGTTCATCTACTTCAATGCTTACTTTAGTTAATCGATTTTCAAACCAATTGATTGCAAATTCATCAGTAGAAATTATCGTAGAATTAAATACAACTCTCTGCTCCCACATTTTCAATAATTTCAATGCATTCCACAATTTATTATTGAAATTTCTTCCTTGTTCAAGTGCTGATTCATCAAATAAAATATCATTACCCGCAGGTGAAGCAATCATTATTCCAAAGCGAACGGCATCGGCCCCGTAAATATCAATCAATCCAAGTAGGTCGGGTGAGTTTCCCAAACTCTTACTCATTTTTTTACCTTGCTTGTCTCTTACAATACCAGTAAAATAAACATCTTTAAAAGGTTGTTCTTGCTTGTATTCATATCCAGCCATGATCATCCTTGCTACCCAAAAGAAAATAATTTCAGGTGCAGTAACCAAAGTATTGGTAGGATAATAATATTTTACCTCTTCATTGTCCGGATTAGAAAGTCCTTTAAATACTTCAAAAGGCCATAACCAACTAGAGAACCAAGTATCTAAACAATCTTCATCTTGTTTTAAATCACTCAACGAAAATCCTGTTCCCGGTATCTGTTCGTTAATTTGTAACAAAGCCATTTCTGGTGTTTTTGCAACAGCAAAAGTTCCATCAGGTGCATACCAAGCAGGTATTTGGTGCCCCCACCATAACTGTCTACTAATACACCAGTCTTTAATATTCTCCATCCAATGGCGATACAAATTTTTAAACTTTGCAGGGTGAAAATGAATATCGTCATTCATTACAGCACTTAAAGCAGGTGATGCCAAATCTTTCATGCTTACCCACCACTGTAAACTTAATCGTGGTTCAACAACTGCATCTGTTCGTTCACTAAA
>JBKJQV010000065.1:0-4048 GCA_046593815.1 Sediminibacterium sp.
AGCCGAATTAGTAAAGGCCGGCAAAGTAACAGTAAATGGTGACAAATTATTTGAGCCTGGGTATAAAGTATCACAAGCAGATAAAATTACGGTAAAAGGCAAGCCCATTTTTTTACAAAAAAACAATGTGTATATTCTATTGAATAAACCTAAAGATTTTATAACTACTTCCATTGATCCTGAAGGTAGAAAAACAGTATTAGATCTAATTAAAGGAGCTACATTAGAAAGAGTTTATCCGATAGGCAGGTTAGATAGAAATACAACTGGGGTATTATTATTAACCAACGACGGAGAACTTGCTCAAAAATTAACACATCCTTCTTATGAGGTTAAAAAAATATATGAAGTAACACTTGATAAGGTAGTAAGTAAAAAAGATCTTGATCAAATTGCTAGTGGTGTTACACTAGAAGATGGTTTTGTACAAGCCGATTCTGTAGGATATGCCGATAGTAAAAGTAAAAATATAGTCGGCATAGAAATACACAGTGGTAGAAATAGAATTGTACGCAGAATATTTGAACATTTAGGTTATGATGTGAAGGCTTTGGATAGAGTAATGTTTGCTAACCTAACTAAGAAAAATGTAGAGAGAAGCAAATGGCGCCTTCTTAATGAAAAAGAAGTTCGGCTTTTAAAATATATGAACAAATCATTTATTAGAAAAAATAAGACCCCAGAATAAAAGATGCATATCAATATTATTTTTGAAAATGATGATTTTGTTGCAGTAAATAAACCTTCGGGTTTACTGAGTATTCCAGATAGAATTGGTAAAGAGCTATCTCTGAAAGATTATTTAAAGGAGCGCTATGGCAATATCTATACAGTTCATAGATTAGATAAAGATACAAGTGGAATCATTCTATTTGCAAAAACCGAAGAGTCGCATAAAGCTTTATCGCTACTTTTTGAAGGTAGAGATATGGAAAAATTTTACGTTGGATTGGTAAATGGACAAATGATTCATTCAAAAGGTTCTATTGATGCTGCCATTATGGAACATCCAGGCAAGACTACAAAAATGATTACCCATGTAAAAGGTAAAGCATCAATTACCGACTATGAAGTACTTGAATCGTTTAGGTTGTTCTCTTGGGTACAGTTTCAAATTCATACAGGAAGAACACACCAAATTAGAGTACATATGCAGCACCTTGGGCACTCAATAGTGTGTGATGAAATATATGGAGGTCCTAAACCAATTTTACTTTCGGCTATAAAAAGAAATTTTAAGTTGGCAAAAGCTGCTGAAGAAGAAAAGCCAATTTTGTCGCGCTTAGCGTTGCATTCATATAAATTAAAGTTTACATTAAATGAAATTAAATTTGAATTAGAAGCACCTATTCCAAAAGACCTTAAAGCATTGCTACAACAATTGAGGAAATGGAAAGGGTAAAAATAAATATCAAACCGCTTAGCTTTATTCTACTACTATCATTGGTATTGATGATCGTTTTGTTTTTTGTTCAATCGCGTTCCGACAAAAGTATTCGATCAATGCAAAAGGGAAATGAATTAGCAGTTAAAACATTTCAGATCAACAATTCACTACAAGAAATCATCAACGATATCTACTATATCGAGAGTGAAACCAGAAAGCAAGTTAACGCAGGTAATTTATTATTTACGAATTCCGTCATCGATACCATAAACCATCTTAACACCTTAACAAAAGACCTAGAAAAACTTACCAAAGACAGAAAAGCAGCAAATAGCTTTACCCAACTTTACAAATTAATACAACAAAAAATATTTATTACGGAAGATATTCTTAAGAATAGTAAAGATCAATTTATAGCAAAAGAAAAATTAACCAATTTTACAAATAAAGCACTTATCGATAGCATTTATATTACTTCATCAGATATTCAAATTGCAGTAGAAAATGAGCTACAAACAACTATTTTAGATAACGCTGCAATCTCTAATCAAGTACTATTAATTAGTAGAGCACTTATATTATTTGCTTTGTTAACTATATTAATTTCAGCAACATTAATCATACGACACTTAGTACAAAACAACAAATTAATTATAGAGCTTGGCCTAGCAAAAGAGAAAGCAGATATAGCTGGAACTATTAAGGAACAGTTCTTAGCCAATATGAGTCACGAAATAAGAACACCGCTTAACTCAATTATAGGTTTTAGTAATCTAGCATTTAAAACAAATTTAAACAGAGAACAAAATGATTACATACAATTTATAAAAAGTTCTAGTGAAAATTTGTTGTATATAATTAATGATATACTCGATTTTTCGAAACTAGAAGCTGGTAAATTATCAATATCAAAAGAGCCATTTAATTTGGTAGAGATTTGCCACTTTATTGAAATGCTTTTCCAAGTTCAAATCACAGAAAAAAAAGTACACTTTTATTATAAGATTGAAGATAACATCCCTTTAAACTTAACAGGAGATGATGATCGATTAAAGCAAATTCTAACCAATTTAGTTTCAAATGCAATTAAATTTACTAGTATTGGGGGAAATATTTCTTTAAGGGTTTCTATGACCAAAAAAGAAAATGAAATTGCATCAATACAATTTTCAGTAAAAGACACTGGTATTGGAATACCTGAAGATAAATTAAAAACAATATTTGAAAGATTTGAACAAGCTGATTCTGCAACAACAAGAAAGTATGGTGGAACTGGTTTAGGTCTTTCAATAGTAAAACAATTGATAGCACTTCAAAATGGTAAAATAGAAGTTAAAAGTACTATTAATGCAGGTTCCGAATTCATTGCTACTATTCCTTATAGTATCAATATGCTTGCAACTCAGGTAGAATTGGGAAAAACAAATTCTATTACAGCCAAGCAATTTAATAGTAATGCAAAAGTGTTGGTAGCAGAGGACAACTTAATGAATCAATTACTTTTAAAATATCTATTTAAAAATTGGGGGTTCGATATTGTAATAGCAAAAGACGGAAAAGAAACCATCAATCTAATTAGCGACAATGACTATGATTTGATTCTATTAGATATTCAAATGCCAATTATTGATGGGTATGGTGTGGCAAAGTGGATTAGAGAAACAAAAAAATCTTCAGTTCCCATCATTGCAATGACCGCGCATATAATGCCTACTGAAATACAAAAATGTAAGGATGCAGGGATGAATGATTATCTTATAAAACCAATTGATGAAGAAAAAGCTATTCAATTATTTAATAAGTATATACCAAAACTGAATATTATGAGCCATCAAGAAAAACAGTCTTTTGTTGATCTAGAAAATCTTAAAAAAATATTTGGCGATGAGCCTAACATAATTGTTGATTTCTTAGATCTATTTAGTGCTCATTTCCCATCAGAAATAAACCAATTAAATATTGCATTAACAAACAGAAGTATGGAGCAGGTTTATACTTTAACTCATAATTTAAAAACTACAATAACTACGCTAAAACCTACCTCGTCATTAATTAATCCATTATTAATAGTTGAGAAATATAAAAATATTGAACCGGATTGGAATGTCATACAATTACAAATAAATAGCATCACTGAGTCTTTAGCGCCGGTTTTAGAAGAAATCAACAATATAAAAAAAGATCTAGCGATAAAATAGCATGGAAGAAATTAGCATATATCAACAAAAAACATATAAAGTTTATTTATTAATCATTTGGTTGATTGGTGTTTTGATGATTATTTATTTTTGCTTGCCATTTTTAAAAAAAGATTCAGGTCTTTATTTTTCAGATGTTATTAATAATAAACAACAAGTAATTACTTTAAAAGAGAGTGTAAATAAAAGTCAAACTATTATAAATTCAAACGAAGCATTGCTTTTTGTTACAATTAATAAAAAGCAATTTCTTACAAAATTTGTAACCTATATTTCAGATGAAGATCTTGCTGCTAAAGAATTAAACGACAGTTCATCTGACAAAAATAATAAACGCTTTATTATTGTTGGACGAAAGAAAGCAATTAAACCAGCAAAAACAAGTGATGATTTTTTTATAAAAGCTGCTCCTAAAATTTAAAATAACAATGAAAAAAAGTATCCAACTAAGTTCATTTTTTAT
>JBKJQV010000386.1:0-17165 GCA_046593815.1 Sediminibacterium sp.
ATTAGGTTCTATAAACATCGAACAAAATAAATTTATTAATTAAACGTTACTAGCTATACTGAAATGTAATTTCAGCTATCCCCCAAAAGTATTGTTTCCAATGGAAAGAGTTGGTAATTTAATCAATAAATTAAAAGAACAGTTTGAGCAACAAGCTGATGTTGCAAATCTATCCATAACCGCACAATTGTTATTGGCTGAACTGCAGTTTAATCAAAAATCAGCATTTTTACATGGCAAAGTCTCAGTTATTATGCCTCCTATTCAAATAAGCCCTATCAAAAATCAGGAAATAAAAGTTGAAAATCCTGCTTTATCAAATTCACTTTTTGATACACCTTTTGAGATTCCTACACTGATTAATCAAGATTTTCCAGAAAAATTGGCAGAACCTGATGAAATAAAAGAAGTTGTATCCTTAAATAACGTAATTAAAAATAACGAATATATTGAACTGAATGATCAGTTAAAAGAAGAAAGGGTTGAAGTAATAGCAAAATTAGAAGAAACCCCAATTCGAGATTTAAGAAAAGCCATCAGCATCAATGATAAATATCTTTTTGCCAATACACTATTTAGGGGAGATGAAAACATGTACGAAAGAAGTATTAAAACGATCAATAGTTTTAGTATTTACCCAGAAGCTCAATATTGGATTCAGCGCGAATTAAAAGTAAAGTTGGGATGGGAAGAAAGCGACGATACTGTTAAGCATTTTGATCATTTGATCAAAAGACGATTCTCATGAATATAATCCGTTATTTTATCGGTTGAACCTGATTGGTTTTTTACAAATTGTAGCGCTACAGCTCCTGCATTTTTTCTTTTTTGTTGATCGTTTAATAAATCATTGAAAATTGTTTCAAGTTCTATCAAATCGAAAGCAGTAAATGCTCCTCCGATTTCAATTAAATTAATTGCTTCTAAATATTTATCGTAAACAGGTCCAAAAACCACGGGAACCCCATATACAGCTGCTTCTAGCGTATTATGAACACCTTCTTCAGTAAAACCACCACCTATAAAAGCAATGGTTGCATACTTGTATAAAGTACTAAGCATACCCATATTATCTATTACTAAAGTTCTATATGCTTTGTTGGTGTTTTCAGATGTTAATTTTTGATAGGTTGAATATAAAACTGCATCAGGATAAAATTGTAAACATTCATCTAACCTTTCTTTTTCAATATCATGTGGAGCAATAATAAATTTTATATTCTTATTAGCAACTGCAAAATGATGTAACGCTTTATCGTCTTCACTCCATGTACTTCCAGCAATAATTATTGAATCAACTGCACAAAATTTTTCAATGATGTTATTTTTTTTAAATTGATTGGCAATTTCAATTACTCTATCAAATCTAGTATCGCCTGTTACTGCTATATTTTTACTAAAACCAATACCTTCTAGCAGTAGTTTTGATGCTTCATCTTGCACAAAAAAGTAACTAAAATATGTAAGTATTTTTCGATAGAATTCTCCATACTTTTTAAAAAAAACTTGATCTTTTCTAAATATTGCTGATATGAGTAAAATGGGTATTTTTTTAGAATCAAGCGCTTCCAAATAATAATGCCAAAATTCATATTTAATAAAAATGGCTAATTGGGGTTGTACTATTTGTAGGAAATTAGCTGCGTTATTTTTACTATCCATTGGTAAATAAGCCACATAATTGGCAATTGGATTATTTTTTTGTACAGAATATCCTGAAGGAGAAAAAAATGTGATTAATAAAAAATGAGAAGGATATTTTTTTTTAAGTTGCTCTGCAACTGGAAGCCCTTGTTCAAATTCGCCTAAAGATGAGCAGTGCATCCAAATTACTGGTCTTTTTTCATTCAAAAATACCTTACTTAATTCATCAAATACATGCTTTCTCCCTAACACCCATAATTGGGCTTTGGAATTGAAAGGAGCAATTAATTTTGCAGCCAGTGGATAGAGTAAAATGAACAATTGGTACAAAAACTTCATTAATTACAAAGTTATAGGTAGAAATTGGATGATTATTAGTGAATGTACAAATTCTTTGTCTACCATTTTTATGTTAATTTCGTCCCTCAAAAGAATGTTGATATGCGGCCAATTCAAATGGTAGATACTAAAACTCAATACCTCAATATAAAAGCTGAAGTTGATACTGCTATTCATGATGTTTTAGATACTGCTGCTTATATAAATGGTAAACAAGTTCAGGAATTTGCAATTAGGCTAAGTAATTACTTAAATGTTAAACATACCATTACTTGTGCAAATGGAACCGATGCTTTGCAAATAGCAATGATGGCTTTGAATTTACAACCAGGTGATGAAATAATTACTCCATCCTTTACTTATATAGCTACCACAGAAGTAGTAGCCTTGTTAAAGTTAACGCCTGTTTTTGTAGAGGTAGATCCTAAAACATTTTGCATAGATCCAGAATCTGTTCGCAAAGCAATTACTACAAAAACAAAAGCAATTGTTCCGGTACATTTATACGGACATGCAGCACCGATGGAAGCAATAATGCAAATTGCCAAAGAGCATAATTTATTTGTAATTGAAGATAACGCTCAAGCAATTGGATGTGATTATACGTTTTCTGACGGAACGGTTAAAAAAACTGGGACTATTGGAACAATCGGCGCTACATCTTTTTATCCTTCTAAAAATTTAGGTGCATATGGTGATGGAGGTGCAATTTTTACCAATGATGATGAATTAGCACACAAAATGAAAATGATTGCCAATCATGGTCAACAAAAAAGATATTACCATGAAGTTGTAGGCTGTAATTCTCGATTAGATACTTTACAAGCAGCTATTTTAAATATTAAATTAAAGCATTTAGATCTATATAATAAAGCGCGACAAGCTGTTGCGAAATATTACAATAATGCTTTTGCAAACAATGACAAAATTATAACACCATTTGTTGCAGATTATAGTACACATGTTTATCATCAGTATACTATGCAATTAGTTGGAGTTAATAGAGATGGGTTAAGCGAATTCTTAGCTACTCAAAAAATTCCTTCAATGATTTATTATCCAGTGCCCGGACATAAGCAAGCAATGTTTGCTTCCTTTGGATTGCCAAAAATTGAACTAGCGATTACTGATAATTTAACTAATTGTGTAATTTCTTTACCAGTTCATACTGAAATGGACGAAGAGCAATTATCTTTTATCACTTCAAATGTTTTAAAATTTATTAATTAATAATTTATGAAAATAGCAGTAGTAGGAACTGGTTATGTAGGATTAGTTACAGGAACTTGTTTTTCTGAAACAGGAAATAAAGTTACTTGTGTAGATATTGATCAATCAAAAGTTGATAAGTTATCTAATGGAGAAATTACCATTTATGAGCCAGGACTAGAAAAAATATTCTTGCGTAATTTAAAAGAAGGCAGATTGATTTTTACAACAAATCTTGCAGATGGAGTAAAAGATGCTGAAATTATTTTTCTAGCATTACCTACTCCCCCAGGAGAAGGCGGTGCTGCCGATCTTCGTTATATTTTAGGAGTAGCCAATGACTTAGGGAAAATTTTAACAGACTATAAAGTAATAGTAGATAAAAGCACTGTTCCTGTTGGTACCGCAGCAAAAGTTCATGCAGCAGTAGCTCAAAATTATAGCGGTGAGTTTGATATTGTTAGTAACCCTGAATTTTTGCGTGAGGGTGTTGCAGTTGATGATTTTATGAAACCAGATAGAGTAGTAGTTGGTACTATTTCTGACCGTGCAAAAAAAGTAATGTCTGATTTATATGCTCCATTTGTTCGTCAAGGAAATCCTGTAATTTTTATGGATGAAAAATCTGCAGAGCTCACCAAATATGCAGCTAATTCTTTCTTAGCAACAAAAATTTCTTTCATGAATGAAATTGCTCAACTCTGCGAAAAAGTTGGTGCAGATGTGGATATGGTAAGAAGAGGAATTGGAAGTGATGATAGAATTGGAAAGCGTTTTCTTTTTCCAGGTATCGGATATGGTGGAAGTTGTTTTCCTAAAGATGTTCAGGCTTTAATTATGTCATCAGAAGAAGTGAATTATGACTTTAAAATTTTAAAATCTGTTGAAGCAGTTAACGAAGCCCAAAAGTTACATTTAATGCCTAAAATTAATAAATACTTTAAAGGTGATTTAGCAGGAAAACATTTTGCTTTATGGGGATTGGCTTTTAAGCCGAACACTGATGATATTCGTGAGGCACCAGCATTGTATTTAATTGATGCATTAACTGCTGCAGGCGCCACTGTTACTGCTTTTGATCCGGAAGCAATGAGCAACGTTAAAAAAGAAATTGGCGGTAAAATTAAATATGCTACCAATCAATATGAAGCTTTAGAAGGTGCAGATGGTTTGATTATTGCTACTGAGTGGAGCGAGTTTAGAACTCCAGATTTTGAAAGAATCAATACAACATTAATTAACAAGGCGATATTTGACGGAAGAAACCTTTTTGATGTTAAATTTATTACTGATATGGGATATCACTATGAAAGTGTTGGTCGCCCTTAATACAAAATACTATGTCTAAAAAAAGAGTTTTAATAACCGGAGCTGCAGGATTTTTAGGTTCTCATTTATGTGATCGCTTTATTAAAGAAGGGTATCATGTAATTGGAATGGACAATTTAATTACTGGCGATCTAAGAAATATTGAACATCTATTTAAGCTTGAAGATTTCGAGTTTTATCATCATGATGTTTCAAAATTTATTCACGTTCCTGGTGAGTTAGATTATATTCTCCATTTTGCTTCCCCTGCGAGCCCTATCGATTATTTAAAAATTCCTATTCAAACATTAAAAGTAGGTGCATTGGGAACTCATAATTGTTTGGGACTGGCTAAAGCAAAAAATGCTAGAATGTTGGTTGCTTCTACAAGTGAAGTGTATGGAGATCCAATGGTTCATCCTCAAACAGAAGAGTATTGGGGCAATGTTAATCCTGTAGGACCACGCGGTGTATATGATGAAGCAAAGCGATTTATGGAATCAATCACTAGAGCTTATTATACTTTTCATGGAGTAGAAACTAGAATCATTAGAATTTTTAATACTTATGGCCCAAGAATGAGATTGAATGATGGAAGGGCTCTTCCGGCATTTATTGGTCAAGCTTTGCGAGGCGAAGACCTTACCGTTTTTGGAGATGGTAGTCAAACTAGGTCTTTTTGTTATGTAGATGATTTAGTGGAAGGTATCTATCGTTTGTTAATGAGTGATTATACAATGCCAGTAAATATTGGCAATCCCAATGAAATTACCTTAAAAGATTTTGCGGAAGAGGTATTAAAACTTACAGGCTCATCCGTAAAAATTATTTATAAGGAGCTACCGGTTGATGATCCTAAACAGCGTAAGCCAGATATTACCAAAGCAAGAGAATTATTAGGTTGGGAACCTAAAATAGATAGAGCAGAAGGTTTAAAGAAAACCTACGATTATTTCAAATCTTTGCCGGTTGAAGAGTGGAGTAAACAACCTAAAGAATTTAGCTCAGGTAAATAAATTAATTGTATGAAACCAGTTATTGTAGTTACAGGAACAAACGGACAATTAGGCTGGGAATTAAAACAATTATCAGCTTCATTCGACAATAAATTTCATTTTGTTTTTACTGATAGAGGTACATTGGATCTTGCTAATCCCAATTCAATTGCCCCTTTTTTTGATCAAATAGCTCCAAATTATTTTATTAATTGCGCAGCATACACAGCAGTTGATAAAGCGGAAACCGAACAAAATCTTGCCTTAACTATTAATGGAAAATCAGTAGGTATTATTGCTGAATGTTGTGAGAAATATCATTGCAAATTAATTACTATTTCTACTGATTATGTATTTGACGGAAATGGCTCAAGTCCTTATACAGTAGATACTCCAACCGATCCTATAAACTATTATGGGCATAGTAAATTAGTAGGTGAGGAGTTAGCACAAAAGAATAACCCTTCGTCAATAATAATAAGAACTTCTTGGGTATATAGCACACATGGGAATAATTTTGTAAAAACCATGCTTCGTTTGATGAAAGAAAGAGATGAAATTAAAGTGGTAAGTGATCAAGTTGGTTCTCCAACATATGCAGCTGATTTAGCAAAAGCTATAATACATATAATTGAAGAAGATCAAAATGGGAACAAACATTCAGGATTATATCATTATAGTAATACTGGGGTAATATCTTGGTATGATTTTGCTATAACAATTTGCAATTTAGCTGACCTAACTACTATCATTACACCTATATCAACATCTGATTATCCAACTCCAGCAAAAAGACCAGCTTATTCTGTAATGGATTCAAGTAAAACAGCAATTGATTTTGGCATTAGTTTACACCAATGGAGTGATAGTTTAAGAGTATGCTTCCATCAGCTTTATTTGTGATTATTTAAATTCTACTATTTGATTTTTTGCAAGGTTTGCCAACATTTTAAAATAAATAAGATCATTAGATACTCTAGAAATTACAATCTTTCCGTCAGTACGAGTTGCAGCTTTTAAGTTGGCTTCTGTTATATCGGTTGTGAGTGTATTAAGTGTTAAAGAAGTTATTGCAGTGTAGTTGGTATTTGTTGCACTTATTTCAATTAACTCTTTTACAGATTTAATAGTTAAAGTACTATCTACTTTAAACGAAATAGGCGTAGCAACTCCACCAGCTGTATAAATACCATTTAATAAAAGTGAAGGGTTGCTACTTAGGCTTTTAAGGTCAGTTCTAAAAGTAACATTACGATAGGTTCCTAAAGGAATAGTTACTTTAGAAATATCGATAGCTGCAAATAAGTCTACTTGAATATTCGGTTCAGATGTAAATTCAACATAGCTACTATCATTTTTCTTCGCTTCTATTTTTGCTCTAGACACACCAGCAGTTCCAGAAGTCCACACAATTTGTGCGCCACTAACTGGAGAAGTAAAAGCTTTTAACTGAAAAGTTATACTAGAGCCAGTTGTTGCTTCTTTAGTGCAACTAGTTAGAAAAATAATACTAGCAAAAAGCGATAAGAAGGCAGTTTTCATTTTGTTTAGTTTTTTACTTAGATACGGCAAGTTAGTTAAACGCTGCTAGCTACTAAGAAAAAATTTTGCAAAAAAAGGACAAATCAGTTCTAAAACCGATTTGCCTTATCTAGTAGCTCAACCTGGATTCGAACCAAATTGAATACAACTAGTATTTAGAGGGGGGAATTTGTTTTGAATATTACTAATATTGCTTTTTAGTTGGAATAATAAAAATAGGCTTAGTTGTGTGGTGCAGAACATATTCAGTAATGCTTCCCATTAAAATATTCTCCAACCATTTCTGACTGTGTGAACCCATCACAATTATATCTGAATTTAATAAATCAGCAGTTTCTAAAATTGATTCAGCAACACTTCCTTCTTTTACCATTATTTTAATTGTATTATCTCCAAGGTGTTCTTTGGTTTTATTGAGAAAATCATGTGAAGTATTTTTTAATTCTTCGATAATTTCTGGATGCAATAAATCTACATTCACATATCCTCCAAAACCCATGATAGGGTCATAAGCAGAAGACGCATAATAGGAAGGGTCTCCAATTACATGAAGTAAGGTGATTTCTGCATGCTGATTTTCGCAAAGTGAAAAACCTATTTCTGAAATCTTTTGAGCAGAAGGATCATAGTCCAAGGCAATTAATATTTTTTTCATGATTTTACTTTATGGATATAAAACAAGCATTAACTTTTCGTATATTTTCAAATATTCTTTACTTTATAAAGTTCAGTGTTTAAATAAGTATAACTGTTATATGTTACAATAAAAGAGTATTATAATTCGCAGATTGTTTGCCTTCTTTCAAATAAGCTATAAATATTTTTTAAACAGTTTCAAAAAACGACAGCCTGTTATTAAGCTCAATTATATGTATTTGCATATTCTTTATACGTTGCAACAAATAAGTAATGGTTTCAATTCCTTCTACATTAATATCCATTTCCTGATTCAGCCGCATCAGTTGTTCTAAATGCTTTAATTGGCTTATCGGAACAAATATTTTTTCTTCTATGCTTGTAATGTCAATTAGCCCAGACTCATTTAGCGAATAAATAAAAGAAAGTTCAATATTATGATACGTACAAAACTCGCTAGCTGGTATCATGTTTTCAGATTCCATAATTATTAAAGTTTAGATAATTCCGTGAATAATATTTTTTGTTGCTCAGTTAGGTTATTAGGCAACTGTATTTCATAAGTAACATACAGATCTCCAGCTTCACCATCTTTTTTATAAACTGGAAAACCTTTGCCTTTCAGCCGAATTTTTGTACCATATTGCGTTTCAGGATTTACTTTTAATTTTACTTTGCCTTTAAGTGTTTCAATAGTAGTTTCTCCACCTAGTACAGCAGTATATAAATCAATAGTAGCTTTTGTGTATAAATCGTTTCCCAACCGCTTAAAATTATTGTTAGGACTTAAGATAAATGTGATATATAAATCACCAGCAGGGCCACCATTTGCTCCTACTGACCCGTAACCTTTTAATTTTATAACCTGACCGTTTTCAATCCCGGCTGGTATGGTAATGCGGATATTTTTGCCGTTAACTGTAAGTGTTTGCTGATGAGTTTCCATCGCGTCAATAAGGCTAAGTGTAAGTTCTGCATTGTAATCACGTCCTCTATATTGAGATTGTTTACGGCGTTCAGAGCCTCCAAACATAGATTCAAAAAAACTGGAAAAATCACCATCGTCTGCACCTGTAAATTGTTGCCCGCCTGGGTTTTGGCGACGTTGTTGTGATTGTTGCTCAAACTGGTCTGCATGTTGCCAGTCTTTGCCATACTGGTTGTACTTCTTTCTTTTTTCAGGGTCACTCAACACTTCATTTGCTTCGTTGATTGCCTGAAATTTTTTTTGAGCTTCTTTGTCGTTTGGATTGAGATCGGGATGTAGTTTTCTAGCTAATTTTCGGTATGCTTTTTTTATATCAGCTTCAGTAGCTGTTTTTTCAATTTCTAAAACTTTATAGTAATCAATAAATTCCATTTAACTTAATCTTTATACTTTTTGTAAAATATCATTTCATAACAGCTTTAAATGCTAAACCCAAACATTCAATTACATCAGTTATTAGCATACTCTCCACACTTTGATTTTTCAGGGTAATATCAGCTGCAAGTCCATGAATGTATACGCCTATTTTAGCCGCTTCAAATGGGGGGTAGCCTTGTGCTAATAATGAAGTTATAATTCCTGTGAGTGCATCCCCGCTGCCACCTTTTGCAAGTCCAACATTCCCAGTTGTATTTATGAATGATAAACTACCATCTGTAACTAACGTTTTATGTCCTTTTAATACTAAAACTAAATCGTACTTTTTTGCAACAGCAACTGCGCTGTTTATTCTCTGCGCCATATTTTCGTGATCCCCAAAAAGTCGATCGAATTCTTTTAAATGTGGTGTTAGTATGGTTTTAGGAGGAATTTTAGCTAGTATACTTTTATTAATTGCAATTATATTTAATGCATCCGCATCTAATAATATTGGTATTTTTATTTTTTTAAATAGGTGTAATAGAATTTGTTCTGATTCTTTTAATATGCCGATACCAGGTCCAATACCTACAGCAGAAAATTTATGTAAATTATTTTTAGCATTTTCTCTAAATGCTAACATTGATTCAGGAACTGATGTTTGTAAAATAAAGCGTTCTGCTTTGGGTATATTAACGGTAAGTAAACCACAACCAGATCTTAAGCAAGCCTTTGCAACTATCACGGCTGCTCCCATTTTTTTAGTATTACCAGCTAATAAATAAGCATGACCAAAATCAGCTTTACTCGCTAATGCTTTTCTTGGCTTTATTAGTTGCTTAATTATATTTTTTGTTAGCGGCTTCATTTTATATAATATTAATTCCGCATGATGCAATTTAATTTTTGGATGTAATACGCCAAATAGTATTGCTTACATCATCAGATATCAGCATCGATCCATCTCCAAGTTCTGCAATTCCTACTGGCCTTCCATGTACTTTGCTTTTTGACAAATCAGTTATAAAACCCGTTAAAAAATCTTCTGGAGGTCCTGATGGTTTGCCATTTTTAAAAGGAATAAAAATTACTTTATAGCCAGATAATACAGACCTGTTCCATGAGCCATGTTGAGTTATAAATGCACCACCTTGATATTTAGAAGGAAACGAATGATGCCTATAAAATAAAAGTCCTAGTGAAGCGGTATGTGATCCCAATGGCACATCAGGTATAATTACTTTTTCAATAGGTTCAGGACTTTGCTTATCTGCCATCCTTGGATCTTTATGTTGACCGTAATAAAAAAATGGCCAACCATAAAAGCCACCTTCTTTAACGCTGGTAAAATAATCTGGCACTAGTTCATCACCTAGTTCATCCCTTTCATTTACTGCTGTCCACAAAGTTTGGGTACCAGGCGCCCAATCCATGCCTACAGGGTTTCTCAAGCCATAAGCATATATCCTTTCGCCTGATCCATCAAGGTTTACTTCTAGAATATCAGCTCTTTTTATTTCATTTTCGAGGCCTTTTTCTGCTATGTTAGATCCAGATCCAACACCGATATAAATTTTATTTTTAGCTCTATTTGTAATAATATTTCTTGCCCAATGACGGTTATTTTCTCCAGCAGGAAGATTAACAATTCTATTTGCAGTTACCTGTTGAAGTAAAGTATCTCCTAGCTTATAATTATATTTAATCACTGCATCTGTATTGCCAACATAAAAATGGTTATCAATTATTAGCATTCCAAATGGTTGATTTAAATTTTCAGCAAATACATAACTCTTTTCAGGTATGCCATTTTTATCTGCATCTCTGTAAAGTATAATCCTGTTGGCACTTTCACCAATATGCTGTGTTTTTATTTTACGGGATAGTTTAGCACCTATTTTTAATACCCCTTTTAATATAGTATTTGATTCTGCTACAAAAATATCACCATTGTCGGCCACGTAAATCCATCGTGGATGTTCCAATCCATCAGCAAATTTATTTACCGAAAAACCTTTAGGAGCAAGTGGAATTTCACCATCTTTCCATCCAATAACTTCACTGAAGTTTTTAGCTGAATTGGTAGCATACGGATCGGGCAAACTATCATCTTTATAACCAGATGTTTTTACTGGTCCGCTATATGAACCAGTATTCATTTTTTTAGTATTACAAGAAATGACTATAAAAAAAAATAATGTTATTGAAATGATATTTTTCATTTTTTATAAACTCGAATGATGAACTTCTTTTTCTCCAATAAGTGTTTTTAAAAGTAATTTTGCAACAGCTTCTGAGGATGCTGGATTTTGTCCAGTAATTAATAATCCGTCATGTTGGGTATACGAACTCCAATCTGCTCCTTTGCTATAATGTGCGCCCAGTTTATTCAATTCATCTTCTAATAAAAACGGAACTACTTTTGTTAAACCTACAGCTTCTTCTTCTGTATCAGAAAATCCTGTAAGTTTTTTCCCTTTAACTAGAGGATGTCCATTTTCTGCTTTTACATTAATTAATGCTGCTGGAGCATGACATACAAATGCAATTGGCTTTTGGGTATTATAAAAATCTTCAATTAATTTTATTGAATAATTGTCGGTTGCTAAATCCCATAATGGACCATGTCCGCCAGGATAAAAGACTGCATCGTAATCTGCAGGATCAATATCGCTTAATTTTAAAGTATGAGCTACTTTTTCTATCACTTCATTATCCTTATAAAAACGTTTGGTAGCAGATGTTTGGGCATCAGCAGTTTCGCTCTTAGGATCAACTGGGGGCTGTCCACCAGCAGGAGAGGCAATAGTTATAATTGCACCTGCATCAGCTAATACATAATAAGGCGCTGCAAATTCTTCAATCCAAAAACCAGTTTTTTCTCCGGTATTTCCTAACTCACTGTGAGAGGTTAATACAATTAGAATTTTTATTGTCATTATTTGTGTTTTATTTTTTAAAATATGTTTTAATGTATGGCTAGTTATTTGCAAACTAAATGTCAGTCAATTATTGCCCGAAATTGTTATATGGCTTTAGAAATTAGTTATATCATTCACACTTCATAAGGGATATTTCATTTTTAAATTTTCAAGTTTTTTTACTATTGTTTTTGCTACCAAGTAATTTCGGTACCACTTATCATCAGCAGGAACAATAATCCATGGGTTTGCTTTACTACACTTTTCAAATACGCTTTGGTAGGCATCCATATAATTCTTCCAGCTTTCGGATTCTTTTTTATCTTCTGGATTGTATTTCCATCTTTTTTCTGGAACTGTTAACCTTTTTTTAAGCCTGATTTTTTGTTCATTTTGTGATATGTGGAGGTAAAATTTCAGGATAATGGTATTGTTATCCTGCAAATGCTGTTCCATATTATTAATAACATCAAAGCGTTCTTCAGTTTCTTTTTTATCAATTAGTTTATGAACAACTGGAAATAATACATCTTCATAATGTGAACGATTAAATATCTGAATCATCCTTCTTTCAGGCAGATTTGCATAAATACGCCATAGAAATTCATGAAGCAGTTCTACAGCAGTGGGCGACTTAAATGATTTTACATTACATCCCTGCGGATTTACACATGAAAAAACATGCCTAATAGTTCCATCTTTACCCGATGTATCCATTCCCTGCAAAACAATTAGCAAAGAATGTTTCCCTTCTGCATAAAAAAGATTTTGTAAGGAGTATAATTGTTTATGCAAATATTTTAATTCTTTACTGGCAGATGATTTAGTAAGACTTAAAGGCGCTTTACTTGATATATTGTTTATGTGTTTCATTTATTCTAATTTTCTCAATTGATATTTTTGTACCAATATTGGCAATTTAATCATCTAGATAATTAGCTGATTCTAATTTTAACTCCGGAGAAAATTCATATACTTTTGGAATACCAGTAGCAATGTTTACTTCAGCAATTTCAGTTTCATTAAATCCATCTAAATACATCATCAAAGCTCTTAAACTATTACCATGTGCAACTACAAGAACGTTTTTAGCCGTTTTTAATTGAGGTTCAATAGCAGCTTTATAATATGGAACTATCCTGTTGTAAGTGTCTTTAAGGCTTTCACCGTTAGGAGGTGCTGTATCATAACTTCTTCTCCATATATAAACTCTGTCAGCACCGTATTTTTGCTCAGTTTCTGATTTATTTAAACCCTCCAAATCTCCGTAATTTCTCTCGTTTAATGTTGCGGATTGTATTATAGGAATATTTTTACCCATTTCATTTAAAATAATCTCTAGTGTATGAATAGCCCTTTTCAGTACCGAAGTAAACGCGATATCGATAATATAATTTTCTAAGAGAATACCCGCAAGCCTTGCCTCCTGTTCTCCCAATTTGGTTAGGTCAACATCCATTTTGCCTGTAAACTTATTTTCTAGGTTCCAAGTAGACTGCCCATGCCGTAATAAAATAAGTAAAGCCATATAATTTATCGTTAACGATAAAACATTTATTCAGCATATCAATTTAGTTACGCAACTCAACAATCAATTAAGTTATAGCATCTTTAATTGGGTTACTTAATTTTCTAAAATCATTTTTGCTAAACGTTTATCCCTTGTATACAAATCTTTTCTAAAATTCAGTTGCCCTTTTGTATCTACCCAAGCAGTAAAATAGACTATGAAAACGGTTTCTGCTTTTTTTACTGTTACAGTTTGCTCTGTGCCTAAGTGCATTGCTGTATTAATTTTTTGAGCTGACCATGCAGTATCATTTTTCAATAAATAATTAGCCATTTTTTCTGCATCTGATAAACGGATACAACCATGGCTAAACGCTCTAGAGGTTTCATCGAATAAAGATTTAGCAGGTGAATCATGAAGGTAAATATCAAAACTATTCGGAAATAAAAATTTAACTAAACCAAGTGAATTTTTAGGACCCGGTTTTTGCCTAACTTTTCCGTCTATCCATTCCATATTTTGCTTTTCTAAATAGTTTTTATTTCGGCTTATTCCTGGCAACACTTCTTTTTGTAAAATGCTGTTAGGCACATTCCAATAAGGACTGAACACTACATATTTTATTTTACCTGAAAAAATTGTTGTCTTGTGTAAAGGTTTACCTAGCACAGCATCCATACTCCACAAAAGGCTGTCGTGTTCATAGGCGTGTAGTTTAAACTCCGGAATATTTATTAAAAGATAATCAGATGAAACGGTTACTGGTAACCAGCGACTACGTTCCATATTTACAACAATTTGTTGCATTCTAACTTCAATTGGCTCATTCATTTCTTTTACCAATGAAGTGCCAATAATTCCATCCACTTTTAATCCAAAGCGTTCTTGTAATTTTTTAACTGCTACTTCTAGGTTATCATCAAATACATTACTAGCGTTATTTTGAGGCAAATCGCCCGCAATGAAAAGCCATTTCTTAATTGTAGCAACCAAAGCCGATGAATCACTTTTTTTAAGACTCTTTTTCATTATAGCAATAATTGGGAAGCCACCAGCATTCTTGATACTTTGGTATTTTTTTAATTGATTTTTCAATAATGTATATTGTCTATATACAGGGGGACTTTTTAAAATATCTTTTCCATCAATTAGTGAATCTAGCATAAGGGAATAGGATATTTTTTTTCGAGGCACATACCAGTTAATACCTTTTGTTTTCTTTTCACTTATTCCGGCCCAAACGTTTTTGGCATAAACAAAATATTGGGCAGTCAACATGATTTCGGTATCTATATTCAAACTGTCTTTATTATCATCACTCATCATTTCGTGAAATTCTTCTTGGTAGGGCAACTTATCTTTTACGCCCTCACTGCCAATGTTTTGAATATGATCGTACAGGTTATCAGCCTGGTCTATCAAACCATTATCTTCATACCATGCATACACATATTGGCGATTTTGGTAAAATGAATCCAATTCTTTTTTTATAGAGTTTAATTGACTATATTTTGAAAAGAATGTAGTAATTTTTACTGAATCAAATTTTATAGTTTGTTGGTTGCTGAAATTACCAGCTATACTATTTTCTCTCGATATTTCTTCATCACTTGAATCTTTTAGTGATTCGTTATTTTTCTTATCGTTATTATTGCATGAAATACATAGCAATAGAATAAACATTAATTTTGAGTTAAAATATTTCATCTTTAAGAATTAGTCATAAGAATTTATAGTTACTATATTAGCCAAGTCGTTCCATTTATTTATTTCTTTTGATGGATCTGTTTTCAACTTATTAGCTGATTTACTAGCAATTTCATCAGAAGCTTTATAAGATGAACGCTTTGATTGTTTACTTTCCTTTTTATCTTCCTTTTTTAAACTATTTTTATTTGCCATTTTTCGAAATTGATAGTGAATAAAAAATTAATTTAATTCAATTAAAATACAGAAGTTGATTTAGGGCTTAGTTCCGAAATTGTATAATAAGTATTTTTGAATGCACTTCTGAGTGTCTCTGTTTCAATCTCTGTAGAAGAAATAATTTCAGCTTCTTTTTTATCTTGATTAACTTTTACAGATGTTACACCAGGAACACTCGATAGTTTTAATTTAACTGCTGATACACAGCAACCGCAACTCATACCACCAATTCGATACGAATGTGAAAGTAGTTTTTCCATGATCTTTTTGTTTTAAATAGAGTAATTATTTTTGATTCTAATAATTGACAAACTAATTATAGTGATATAAGTTGTTCTGCCACTTTTATTTTAATGTAAAGATGCTTATATATCTTCCCTAAGTATTATATAGTATTTAAAAAAAATTACAACAATCACACATTTGAACTGCTTTGCTGTTTTTACATGTAGATTACGAAAGATTGGTATCATCTATCCATAAACTACTATTAAAAATGATTGAGGATGTAGAAAATATAGAAGTTATTCCGAAGAAAAATTACCTTATTTCAAAGCAGGTTGATATTTTTTTTAGTAATATCTATAATGTGTATAGATTTATTATTCGTTTTTTTAAAGAGGCTTTTTTGCCTCCTTATGAGTTTAAAGAGCTTATTAATCAATGTTTTCAGGTTGGATGTAAATCATTGCCGTTAATTTCTTTAACTGGCTTTATTACAGGCCTAGTTTTTACCAAACAGTCCAGACCATCTTTATCAGAATTTGGAGCTACCTCATGGTTGCCTTCCCTTATTTCAATTGCGATAATTAGGGCATTGGCACCATTGGTAACTGCATTAATTGCGGCAGGTAAAGTTGGTTCTAATATGGGAGCCGAACTAGGTTCAATGAAGGTAACTGAACAGATTGATGCCATGGAAGTATCAGGGACTAACCCTTTTAAATTCTTGGTGGTTACACGAATTACAGCTATTACTTTGATGCTTCCTGTTTTGGTAGTTTATACTGGCTTGATTGGTATGTTTGGTGCTTTTCTTAACATTCATAGTAATGAATTAACAAGTTTTCCTGCTTTCATCAATAGTGCATTTAAAACCATTTCATTTCTTGATATTATTTCTTCAATCACCAAAGCAACATTTTTTGGATTTACCATTGGAGTGGCTGGTTGTTACCAAGGCTATTTTGCAAAAAATGGAACTGAAGGTGTTGGAATGGCTGCAAATAGTGCGGTTGTACTTTCAATGTTTATGATTTTTGTTGAAGAAATGGTAATTGTACAAATTGTTAATGCATTTAGATAAAAGTAACTTCTGATTAGCTAATGAATGAAAAGATAAATTCAAATATTGATGCTACTAATACTATAATTTCTATCAGAGATTTAAAAAAATCCTTTGAAAGTAATGTGGTTTTGAATGGAATTGATATTGATATTTTTAAAGGTGAAAATATTGCAGTACTTGGTCGTTCGGGTAGTGGAAAATCAGTATTAATAAAAATTATTTCAGGGTTATTAAAGCCAGATAGTGGTACTGTAAAAGTATTAGGACAGGAAGTAGACAAAATAAGTAGAAAGGAATTGCGGGAATTACGACTAAAAATTGGATTTTCTTTTCAGAGTAGTGCATTATATGATAGCATGAGTGTTAGAGAAAATCTTGCTTTCCCTTTAGTTAGAAACAAACGTAATTTAAAAACTAAAGAAGTAAATATGGCCATAGAATCTGTACTAAATGATGTTGGTTTATCTCATACCATTAATCAAATGCCCTCAGAACTTTC
>JBKJQV010000091.1:0-3002 GCA_046593815.1 Sediminibacterium sp.
ATATCTAATATCATCTTCTGATAGTATAGGTTTGAATAACTCACAGGAAAAATTTTTTCTTCCTAAAAAATGATCCTCTATTCTTTCAATAATATTTGACTCATCCCATACAGATGATCTTTCCAAGCCAATGCATTCTTGTGGGGTCGCTTTACGTTGAGGAATTCTATCATCATGATAAAAAATCCCACAGTCATTTATATTAGCCAAATCTTGAGTAAAACCAGGCGGAATGTGTCTGATATCCTCTTCTGAGACCTCAATATTTCCAATAATTTCAAAAATACCTTTCGTTACAATGCTCTCATAAATTGTACAATAAAATAAAATTGGTTGATCTATGATTGATTCAAGTGGAATTGTTTTTTCTGATTTTTTTGATACAAAATTATAAATCGCAACTTTTCCACCGAGAATACGTCCGTACGCAACTTTCTCATTACTTAAGTTTATTTGTATTACGGCCCCGGCAACATATAAATGCCTTCTTTTTTTCTTATCCATTTTTTCTATCGTCAGGGTTATTGTTAGCTAATTTCCCATTCCACCTGGGATTGTATTTTGAGCCCTTCTGCCGCCGTCTGGCTTCCCGCCAACGGCGAATTGAGCCCTTGCAATAATTCTTATGAAACTTATCCTTTTCATAAATAAGACACTTAAAGAAAGATATTTTTTTTAACTGTACAAAAAGCTGTACCGGTTTTTAGAATTGCCTACTTTAAATATAAATTCGTTAGAAACCTATTCGCCGTTGGTCGAAGCCCAGACGGCGGCAAAAGATATTCCCGCCTTTGTCAAGCCGAACGGATATTAATGTGATCATCTTGAGTCAGGGAAACTTGTCACTTATAGTCCGTTGTAGTTGATTCAGTGAAATCCTTTCTTACATTATTATAAAATTTATCAGTACCGGCTTCATACAATGCTTTCTCCTCTTCACTAAAATCTCTTCTAAAGTTAAATTTTAAATTGCCTTGTGTGTTATCCTTCACAACCTTCCAATTCGGGCAACGCAGCAATAATGTATCCCCTTTCCATAGATAATAAAAGCCGACATCCGTATTTCGCAGATGTACAAAACTTTCGCTACCATCGAGATTACGGCCATACGTGAAAATTATTCCAGATTTACCAACATCTACAAAAGGCAAATTCTGAGTTAATCTAAAACAATGATTCTGATCTCTACAAATCAGGTTTGATCTAGAATCGCTAAACAAACACGCGGAAAAATTCATTAATAATATTAGCACACTTGTATATCTAGCAAAATTCTTAACCATCTTTTTTTTTAAGACGAAACAACCTCTTTTACCGCCGAAGGTACCTAACTGCCGCCGTCTTTTGCCACCGAAGATTCCTATTTGCCGCTCTCTAGCTTTCAGCCAACGGCGAATTGAGCCCTTACAGTAATTCTCATGAAAATTATCTTTTCACAAATAAGACATTTAAGGAAAGATATCTTTTTTCAACGGTACAAAAAGCATTGATAGTTTTTAGAATTGCTGCTTCAAATATAAATTCGTTCGAACCTTATTCGCCGTTGGTCGAAGCCCAGACGGCGGCAATTGCAACGGCTTACCTGCGGCAGCAGAAAAGGAAAGTAGCTAATATGAATCTTTAATGAAAATAAGATATGCAAGTAGTACTAAAGCTCCAATGCTTATGACATAACCGGTCCAAAGGTTTCGATTATTATGCTTATCAATCAATTGATTTGTAAAATTTCCTCTAAATCCTGTTAACATCCAATAAAATAAACCACCTATCCATATAGAGGTTAGTCTTGCTCCAAATGGTTCTCGTGCCATGCTGATTTTATTGAAATAGTTCTTCTAATAATTCAATTTGCCTTACCTAATTCTTCAATGCACTAGACTGGCTGCCCTGGGTAAAGTCAGCTTTTGTGCCGCCGAAGGTAACTAACTGCTCCGCCGTGGTTCGTGTCCCCACGAACCACTCCTCGAATCATTAAAAGGTCTTAATAACTTGTAAACACACCTTTAAATAAAGCATTACAAGTTTGCCGTTGCTTTTAAAACTCCATTCTCAAATCTTTCAAAAAGGAATAATTATTTTCTCCCATCTCATAGAATCTTGCCGAAGAATACAAATAATCACAAGGATTTGTGGCCAACAGCCAATATTCTGTACATGGATTATAATGTGTGTAATCCAATTTTTGATATGCTACCTCTTTAGTATAAATATGCACTGCCAATGAATCCCTTTGCCAAAACTCAAAGTTCTTATTGCTTGCATGAACTGCGTAAGCAGCCAAGTTGTTATCCCTATCAGTTTTCAACATTTTCTTAAACTCATGTGCTGTATATTTTAAAAACGACCCCTGAGCCGTTTCTTTGCCATTCATTTCATTTATTCTCCATATCAAATGGATATGATTGGGCATGAGCACAAAGCCAAAAACATCTATTTTACCCGCCTCACTTAAATAAGTTAATGAATTAATAATAACATTTTTATACTCATCTTTCATTAACAATCGGTGCCAGTTATTTATAGTGGCTGTCCAAAAAAATATTTCTCCTATTTCGATGTAACTCTTTCGCCTGATTGAAAATATATCTTCACTCATAAGCTTTACGTTTACCTGTCATAAAGTTAATGATCACTTTTTTGCAAACCCATATTCAATTCGATACTTCGGTTCGTGGAGACACGAACCGAGGCGAGGGTTTGTATCGGGCAATCAGCATTAAAGATGTTTAGACATAATCAACCGTTCTTTACGCTTCCATTGATAGTTGCCGACCACATCCAAAAAACTAAATGCTTCTTCACAGACTGCGGTTGGTTAACTTTGCAAGGCTAATTACAAATTTTTATGAAATACTTTCTATGGATGTTGGTGCTGCTTTTGGGCGGCACTGCCGAGGCGCAGTCGCCCAAAAAATCTGACCAGGATGTTATAGAGCGCTTGCAGGAACATGTGGCCTACCTGGCCGACGAAAAATTAGAAGGCAGACGGACCGGTACACTCG
>JBKJQV010000197.1:0-7726 GCA_046593815.1 Sediminibacterium sp.
TTTAGGGTAGTAGAATTAATGAATGATGGAACTATGATTAGCTATATGATGAATCCAATTCAAAAGATCAATGAAATAACAATGTAACTACCATTCAGCCCTTGCAGATGGGCTGATATCTAACTCAACAAAATCATTAGCCAAATATTTGTAATAACCTGTTATAGCAATCATTGCAGCATTATCTGTACAATATTCAAAAGCTGGGATAAATATTTCCCACCCCTGTTTAATACCCATTTCCGTTAATCCATAACGAAGTCCTTTGTTAGCACTTACACCGCCAGCTAAACAAATTTGTTTAATTCCAGTTTCTTTAACTGCTTTAAGAATTTTTTTCAATAATATTTGAATGATAGTATATTGTATAGAAGCACAAAGATCATGTAGGTTAGTTTCAATAAATCCTTGTTCTTGTTTTTGTAAAAAATACAACACTGATGTTTTTAAACCACTAAACGAAAAATTTAATCCAGGAACTTGAGGTTCTGCGAATTTAAATTTTAGAGGATTCCCAAGAACAGCATATTTGTCAATCAATGGTCCACCAGGGTAAGGCAATCCCATTATTTTAGCAGTTTTATCGAATGCCTCTCCTGCAGCATCATCAATCGTTTCACCAATTATTGTTAATTCTAATGGAGATTTAGCCAATATAATCTGAGTATGACCACCACTAACCGTTAAACACAAAAAAGGAAAACTAGGTTTATTATCAGGAATTAGATTAGCTAATACATGCGCTTGCATATGATGAACTGCAATTAAAGGTTTATCTATTGCAAGTGCTATAGATTTAGCAAATTGCGCACCTACTAATAAACTTCCAATTAAGCCTGGGGATTGAGTAAATGCAATTGCATCAACAGATACTAAATTTTGAATCCCTGCTTGCTTTATGGCCTGATCTACAACGGGAACTATATTTTGCATATGAGCTCTACTTGCAAGCTCTGGAACAACGCCACCATATTTTTCGTGCACAGATTGACTAGCAATTACATTACTACAAATTTTACCATCAATACATATGGATGCTGCAGTTTCATCGCATGAAGATTCTATGGCCAATATTGTAGTCATAATTACTTAGTTCTAATAGCCACAACCGGATCCATTTTAGCAGCTATTGAAGCTGGGATAATGCCTGCAAGTATACCGAGAACTATACAAATACTTAACGCTAATCCAATTATTTTTGGCGCAATATAAATTGGAAAAGGAAGTGCTGTACTTAAGACCAATGATAACAACCAAACTAACCCCAATCCTATTAATCCACCTATAATACACAAGAATGCACTTTCTAACAAGAACTCAGTTAAAATAGTGCTACGCTTTGCTCCTATTGCTTTTTTTAGGCCTATTTGACTTGTTCTTTCTCTTACAGTTACAAACATAATATTGGCTACACCAAATGCTCCTACAATTAAGCTCAATCCTGCAATAGCCCATCCGCCTGCACTTACTTGTCCAAAAAAGCCGCTTATCTGTTCACCAAATTGAGCCACGTCATTGCAAGAAAAATTGTCTTCTTGTTTTGGGCTTAATTTTCGCAATTGTCGCATCACCCCATTTAGTTCATCTGCTAAAGCAGAAGAAGCCACATTCGTTTTTCCCTTAACCATGATATAAGGATTATTATTATCAGGATTATAAATACTTGCAAAATATTTATAAGGAACAATCATGCAATTATCATAATCAAAGCCTCCCAATAAACTTTGTCCTTGTTTTTTTATCACCCCAACAACATAAACTCTTCGTCCTCTAAATGAAATTTCTTTCCCAACTGCTTTTTCAGCGCTTCCATATAATTCATCTGCTACTTTGTAACCTATCACTCCAACGCTTGATCCGTAAGAAAAATCGGCATCATTTAAATAACGTCCATTATTAACTACTATTTCTTGAATGCTATTAAATTCATTGGTAGTGCCATATAAATTTACATTACTTAATATATTATCTGCATAATTGAGATCAACATTATTTTTAACAAAAAAAGCAGCAAAAGCGGCCAAATTACTTTTGCTTTTTATCACTTTCAATTCTTCGTATTTCATAGGTGGACGTTTTACATACTTCCACCATGGATAATCATTACCGCCACCATAATTCCATTTATCTATATAAATTGTATTATTCCCAAATGATTTTAAGTCGGTCTGTACTTTTCTTTCTAAGCTATCAACAGTAGCTAAGACGCCTATTATGCAAAAAATTCCAATTGTAATTCCAAATAAGGAAAGAAAAGTACGCAATTTATTTACTCTAAGCTCTTGCAAAGCCATTCGGAAACTATTCCATAAAATACTCAATATTTTAAGCATCATCAAATGTAACAAGCATCTTGCATTTAATGGTTTAATTTATGTAAGCGGTTATTATATATGTTCAACCCTATTTTATAAGTGATAGCCCTAAACTCAACTAAAATAAAAATAATTATTAAACAGAACTAATTAAGCCAATCCTTGTTAAATATTAGAAAATGAACATTTTTGGCAATAGCATCAAATCAAATGCTATTTTTGCAAAGATTTAACCAAATAATCTTGCTTTATGACCTGGAAACAAGTCTTCACTTCATCGGTTGGTAAAAAGCTTGTAATGGGCTTAACTGGTATTTCTTTAATTTTATTCTTAGTTGTTCACGCTAGTATCAATGCAACCGTTTTTGCCGATTTAGTGGATCCCAATGAAAACGGTGAAATGTTTAATAAAGCGGCTCATTTTATGGGTTCTACCGTTTTAATTCGCATTATGGAAATTGGATTATTTGCTGGTATTATTTTACACATTTTACAAGGCTACTTACTTACTTTAGAAAATCAACAAAAAAGAAAAGTTGGTTATGCAGTAGCTTATAAAGATGGTAGTAAATGGTACAGTAGAAGTATGGGATTATTGGGTACCTTAATTCTCCTTTTTCTAATTCTACATTTATATCATTTTTGGATTTCAGCCAGATTTACTGGAAGAGGTTTAGAAGAAGAAGTGACCTATAATGGAGTAAAAATGCACAATATGTTTGGACTAATGAAAGCCACTTTTACAGAGTGGTGGATACTAGTAATTTATGCGCTCGGTTGTATTTCTTTATGCTATCATTTAGCACATGGATTTCAAAGCGCCTTTAAAACATTAGGGGTTCACAACAAAAGATATAATTTAATGCTTACAAGTATTGGATATGGATTTTCTATAATTATTGCTTCAGTATTTATTATGATGCCTGTAAGTTTTTATTTCGGATGGATAAATTAATCAATGTATATTCTAATAATAATAAATCATCGGATCTATGTTAGATGCTAAAATTCCTTCAGGCCCATTAGATAAAAAATGGACCGAATATAAGGGACACTGCAAATTGGTAAACCCAGCCAATAAAAGAAAGCTGGAAGTAATTGTAGTGGGAACTGGTTTGGCTGGTGCTTCTGCTGCCGCTTCATTAGGAGAGTTAGGCTATAAAGTGAAAGCATTTTGTTTTCAAGATTCTCCTCGACGAGCACACTCCATTGCAGCACAAGGCGGAATTAATGCAGCAAAAAATTACCAAAATGATGGTGATAGTATCTATCGTTTATTCTATGATACCATTAAAGGAGGAGATTATAGATCAAGAGAAGGTAATGTGCATCGATTGGCTGAAGTGAGTGGTAATATTATTGACCAATGTGTAGCTCAAGGCGTTCCATTTGCACGCGAATATGGTGGATTATTAAGTAACCGTTCATTTGGTGGTACTCAAGTACAAAGAACTTTTTATGCTGCAGGACAAACAGGGCAGCAATTATTAATAGGTGCATACCAAGCACTTGAACGTCAGGTTGCATTAGGAAATGTAAAAATGTATGCCCGCCATGAAATGCAAGAAGTTGTAAAGATTGATGGGAAAGCTCGCGGAATTATTGCACGCGACCTTGTTAATGGAAATTTAGAAAGGCATTTTGGACATGCAGTACTATTATGTACTGGAGGATATGGGAACGTATTTTATTTATCTACCAACGCTATGGGTAGTAATGTAACTGCAGCTTGGAAAGCTCATAAACAAGGAGCCTCTTTTGCAAATCCTTGCTTTACACAAATTCACCCAACATGTATTCCTGTAAGTGGAGACCATCAGTCTAAACTCACATTAATGTCTGAATCTCTAAGAAATGATGGCAGAATTTGGGTACCTAAAAAACAAAACGATACTAGAATAGCTATTGATATTCCAGAGGAAGAAAGAGACTATTATTTAGAAAGAAGATATCCTGCATTTGGTAACCTTGTTCCTCGTGATGTTGCATCAAGAGCTGCAAAAGAAAGATGTGACGATGGATATGGAGTAGGTACAAGCAAGCAAGCTGTTTATTTAGATTTTGCAGATGCAATTGTTCGTTATGGAAAAATTGAAGCTGGCAAAGAAGGTAATGATCATATGCCTATTGATGAAATTAATAAACTAGGCAAACAAGTTGTGAAAGAAAAGTATGGTAATCTTTTTGATATGTATGAAAAAATTACTGGCGAAAATCCATACGAATTACCTATGAGAATTTACCCCGCTGTACATTATACAATGGGTGGATTATGGGTTGATTATGAACTACAAACAAATATTCCAGGCCTTTATGCTTTGGGCGAAGCTAACTTTAGTGATCATGGAGCTAATCGATTAGGTGCTTCTGCTTTAATGCAAGGATTAGCGGATGGATATTTTGTAATACCGTATACGCTAGGAAATACATTAGCAGATGAAATTTATAGCAAAGCAATAGAAACATCTCACCCTGCTTTTGAAGCCGCAGAAAAAGCAGTTACTGATCGTATCAACAAATTGATGAGTATTAATGGAAAACAAACTGTAGAAAGTTTTCATAAGCGCTTAGGTAAAATTATTTGGAATAAATGTGGAATGGCCAGAAGTAAAGAAGGATTAGAAGAAGCCATAAGAGACGTTCAAGCATTGAAGAAAGAATTTTGGAGCGATGTAAGAATTCCAGGATCAGTAAATGAAATGAACCCAGAATTGGATAAAGCCAACAGAGTGGCAGATTTTATTGAATTAGGAGAATTAATGTGTGTTGATGCTCTTAATAGAAATGAAAGCTGTGGTGGTCATTTTAGAGAAGAATATCAAACTCCAGAAGGAGAAGCTTTGCGTGATGATGCGAATTATATGTACGTAGCAGCATGGGAATATAAAGCTGAGCATGAATGGAATTTACACAAAGAACCATTAGTTTATGATGTTGTTAAACCATCTCAACGATCATACAAATAATTGAAGAAAACCAATTGAATAACAATTAATTTTTTAGAATGGAACATAACGAAATGAATCTTACAGTAAAAGTTTGGAGACAAAAAAATAGTAAAACAACTGGAAATTTTGAAAGCTATCCTGTAAAAAATATTTCATCAGAAATGTCTTTCTTAGAAATGATTGATGTGTTGAATGAAGAATTAATTGTAGATGGAAAAGATCCTATAGCATTTGACCATGATTGTAGAGAAGGCATATGTGGTATGTGTTCTATGTATATTAATGGTAAACCTCACGGACCATGGCAAGCAAATACTACTTGCCAATTGCATATGAGGGCTTTTAAAGATGGTGATACTGTTGTAGTAGAGCCTTGGAGAGCAACTGCTTTCCCGGTGATTAAAGATTTAATGGTAGACCGTTCTGCATTTGATAGAATTGTACAAGCAGGTGGATATGTGAGTGTAAATACTGGAAACGCTGTTGATGGCAATTCTTTACCAATTAATAAAGACAAAGCTGATGCCTCTTTTGCAGCTGCTATGTGTATTGGATGTGGCGCTTGTGTTGCAGCTTGTAAAAACAGCTCTGCCATGTTATTCCTAAGTGCTAAAGTTTCCCACCTTGCTTTATTACCACAGGGTGAACCTGAACGCCATTCGCGTGTATTAAATATGGTTGCCCAAATGGATAAAGAAGGATTTGGTGCATGTACCAATACAGGTGCTTGCGAAGCAACTTGCCCAAAAGAAATTTCTATCAGTAATATTGCCCGTTTAAATCAAGAATATTTAACAGCAAGTCTAGTAGCAGATCGCTAATAACCTTGTAATTAAACTATACCTCTATTTATTCAGCACTATTGTTTTGTTACGCATCCTGTTTTCAAAACCATTGCATGAATTGCCTGATCCAATTCTTTTGCTGAAGAAGCAATTCCAGAAATGAGCATTTCTTTTGTTTCAGGATCTTCGGGCGAATCATTAAAAATTGCAGTGAGTCCTAGAATATTGGTTAAAGGAGCCCTTACAGTATGAGAACTCATAAATGCATAATCCCGTAATTCCTTATTTTGCTCTTGAATCATTCGGGCTTGTTGTTCTGCCTTGTTCTTCTCATTTATCAAATTAGCATACACACCCCTTTCAATAAAAATACCAATATAGGCAAACAAAGCACATAATACTACTACAGTTAATGCATTGGTAGTGTACATCTTAGTATAAATTTCTTCTGAAATAACTTGCCAATCGCTTTTGTCAGGAATGTAAAATATACAAAAAGCAAAATTCAAAATATTAACAATAAAATATCCAATCACTTCTGCCTTGTATTCCATGGTATTACCCAACATAAAAACCAACGCAAATATCACTGGAATAATGAACAAAAACCCCCCTGTTTTTAACCCTTCAGCCAAAGCAATAAGTGTTAGGAAAAAATTTACAGTAAGTACAACAGATAAGTTAACAAAGCGCTTGTAACCCATAAAATCAAAACAAATAATCGCTAAAATTGCAACTGCAAAAAAATACAATATTTTAGCAGAAACCATTAAACCACGACTTTGATTAACTAAAGCAATGGCAATAATTGTAGCAATTGCAACTACCCCAAAAATCAATACCCTTTTGGATTCCGCTTTTTCTTTGGTTAATAATGAAACCATATAATAGTTTGTATCTTAAAAATACGTATTATTAATTCTTTTAGTTTTAATTTTAAATAATTAATTTAAGTTCTTAAAATCTTTAAAATGCGTGCTATCATTATATACCTACTAGTTGGTACTGCCTTATTAACCTGTAATAACCCTATTATGAATAAAGAAAAATACCAATGGCCTAATTTGAACGCCCCTGTAGCTTCAATCAAACAACATATAAGAACAATTCATAATGATACAGTGATTGATAATTATTATTGGATGATAGACTTTTTTAAAAAAGGGCCAGATAGTACCAATGTAGTAAAATATTTAACTGAAGAAAACAATTATACCGATTCAATGCTTAGTGGCACTAAAAATCTTCAAAGCAGTTTATTTACAGAGATGAAAGCTAGAATCAAAGAAAAAGATGAAAGCGTTCCTGTTTTTAAAAATGGATACTATTATTATTCTAGAACAGAAGAAGGGAAACAGTATTATAAATATTGTAGAAAAAAAGGAAGTTTAACAGCTGCAGAAGAAATATTATTAGATGTTGATGAAATGGCTAAAGGTAAAGCCTATTTCAGTGTTTCGGGATTTGCCTTGAGTGAAAACAATCAACTCCTTGCATATGGAGTAGATGAAGTTTCGAGAAGACAATATACAATTCACATTAAAAACTTACTAACTGGAGAAATATATAAAGATGCAATTGCTGGTACTGGCGGCGATCCTACATGGGCCAACGACAATACAACCCTTTTTTATACATCTAATAACCCTGTATGTCTTTTTATTTTTTCCGATAAAAG
>JBKJQV010000358.1:0-28294 GCA_046593815.1 Sediminibacterium sp.
CTTACTCAACAGGCCTTTCATGGGTTGTTTGGTTGGTGCGTATGACGGATCTCCATAGTAAAAATCGCGATCAGCAAAAGCTAAACTCATTGTTTGGTAAATGGTATTAATATATTTGGGTGAATTATACCCCATGTTTTTTAAATCGAAATTTTCTGCAATATTCAATGCCTGCAACATCATCGGTCCCTGTGTCCATTGTTGTAATTTATAAACTTCCACTCCTTTGTAGTTGATCATTGAAGGCTCTTCTTCTTTTACTTTCCAATTAGCTAAATCTTGCTTAGTTATCAAGCCCCCCTGTTCTTTACTTCCTCTTACAAACTCGTCTGCAATATCTCCTTTATAAAAACGATCATACGCTGCTTGTATCGCTTGCTTACGCGTTTTTTTGTTTTTTAAAGCTAACTGCTCTGCTTCAACCAATTTGTTAAGGGTATTGAGTAAATCTTGTTGTACAAAAATTTCTCCTGCTTCTGGCGCTTCTCTTTTTTCTCCTTGATGAACTAAAAAAACCTTTTTACTATATGGCCATTGTTTAATTCTGTCTTTTCCTCTTTCCATACTATTGGCCGTTTGTGCATCAATAGGATATCCTGCAGCCAATTGCATAGCTGGAGCTAGTACTTGTTTTAAACTCATAGTTCCATACGCTGCAAGCATATGGCAAATGCCACCAACGGTACCAGGAGTAATTGCAGCAAGTGGACCATATTCTGGCGGAAAATTATACCCCTTTTCTTTAAAGAAACTAGCCGTTGCTCCTGTTGGCGCCATACCAAGTGCATTGATTCCAATTACCTTACCTGTTTTTGGATTATAGATCAAAGCTTGTGTTTCTCCGCCCCAACTTAAAACATCCCACATGGTGCATGTAGATGCCAACATTGCTATAGCTGCGTCTACCGCATTTCCACCTTGTTGAAAAATAATTGAACCAGCTGTTGCGGCTAATGGCTTGCCTGTTATTGCCATCCAGTTTTTGCCATGAAGAGGGGGTTTTTGAGTGGGTTGTGCATTTATTGAGTAAATAATTAGAAAAGAGCTAATAATAAACAGTATTTTTCTCATAGATTAAGTATTATTATTTGAAATTAGTAAAGAGTTAATAAATTAATTTTTTTTATTATATAAATGGGCATTCTATAATTATTGACTGTTGTTTAAGGGCTCTGAAGCTTTTAATATCCTTAAAAAATTTCCGCCCAATATTTTATTGGTTTCAACTCTTTTATATCCTCTTTCAAATAAAGCCTTTGTAATTAAAGGATAGGCGGTTACATCATCTAATTGCCGAGGCGATGAAGTTATACCATCAAAATCTGATCCCATTCCTACATGATCTACTCCAATTATTTTTACTATATAATCTAAATGATCTAATAAAGCGCTTAATGGCGGTCTATTTTCTTCTACCTCTTTTGCATACCGTTGAGCTATAATACTCAAAGCATATTCTTGCTGAACACCTGTTTTTTTAAGCGAGTCTATTTCTTTCATATGATTCATCATAAACCCTACTTCTTTTGTTTTGAAAGTACTATCTACAAAAACAGAATAAAAATTGAGATGTATTACTCCTCCGTTTCTTCCAACTGCTAAAATCTGATCGTCTTTTAAATTTCTAAAAACAGGACAAATAGAATAAGCATTACTATGAGAAACCAAGACCGGTTTTGTTGTTACGTTTATTGCGTCCCAGAAGGTTTTTTCCCCTACATGCGAGAGATCTACCAATATTCCCAACTCATTCATTCTTTTTACTACTTGCTTCCCAAAATCATTTAGTCCCTTTGGTTTGTCTTTAAATACCGGGTTACTTTCATCCATTGCAGAGCTTGCCCAACTTGTTGAGTTGTTCCATGTTAGTGTCATATATCTAACACCTCTATTATAAAATAAATTAAGGTTATCTAGATTGTCTTCAATCATATGTCCGCCCTCAACTCCGAACATTGCAGCTATCTTTTTTTGACGAACCACTTTTTTAATTTCATCAATGTTTTTTGTAATTACTATTTTGTTGGGGTTTCTTTTTGCAACCGCATATAGCGTGTCCATCTCTCTATTCGCCCACTGATTTGGTGATGCTTTATTTCCATCACACCAAACAGAAAACAACTGAACATCAACTCCAGCTTCTTTAAATCTTTTTAAGTCTGAATGTGTTTTCCCTTTTAAATCATCGTCCATTCTAACGTTTTTTTCGATAGATGCGGTTAATATATCATTGTGTGAGTCTACCATAATTGCTTTCTGGTGAACTCTTTTATATTTTTGTCCGTTTACAGTAGAACAAAAAATTAATGCTATAAAAATGATTTTTTTCATAATACTCTTTGTCTTAAAGCTAATAACTTTTAAAGTTTTATAAATACTTATTAAATTAAATTAGCTGACCTACTTATAGTCATCATTCGATCCATAGGTTTTTTAGCTGCTATTCGTAAAGTTTCATCCATTATTAATTCTGGTAATTCATATTTTAAACAGAGATATATTTTTTCAAGGGTGTTCAACTTCATATAAGGACAATCGTTACAAGCACAATTATTATTTGGTGGAGCAGGAATAAATGTTTTATTAGGCGCGTTTTTTTGCATTTGATGAAGAATTCCTGTTTCAGTAACTACTATATATTGATTAGCAGAATCATTAATTACATATTTTAATAATTGTGTTGTGCTTCCAATAAAGTCTGCAATATTTAATAAAGCTTCTTCACATTCTGGATGTGCAATAACTTTTGCTTTAGGATGACGAATTTTAAGTTTTACAATTTTTTCTAAACTAAATATTTCATGTACCATACATGCACCATTCCATAAAACCATATTTCTTCCGGTCTTTTTATTTAAGTAAGCACCTAAATTTTTATCTGGTGCAAAAATAATTGGTTGATTTTTAGGTACTGAATCAATAATTTTTTCAGCGTTACCACTTGTACAAATTATATCACTTAAAGCTTTAATTTCTGCAGTACAATTTATATAAGAAATTACAATATGATCTGGATATTTAGCTTTAAAATTTTTAAATATTGAAGTTGGAGCACTATCAGCTAAAGAACATCCAGCATTTAAATCTGGCAATAAAACTTTTTTTGTTGGGTTTAAAATTTTAGCTGTTTCAGCCATAAAATGTACACCAGCAAAAAGAATTATATCGGCGTCTGCCTGTTCTGCTTTTTGCGCCAATCCAAGACTATCTCCGATATAATCTGCAATATCCTGAATGTCGTTTTCTTGGTAGTAGTGTGCGAGGAGTATTGCATTTTTTTCTTTTTTTAATTTTTCTATCTCTGCAAAGAGATCGATTTGTGGATCAACTTCCAAATCTAAAAATCCCTTTTTACTCAAAGCTTCTTTTGCAATGTTAATATCCAAGGTAATAATATTTAATAATACATTTTAATAAAATCAACTACTACTATTACGGGTGTTAATATCGTGATAACTAATATACTCACAATAAGTAAAGTTAATAAGCTTTGATTTATACACAGCTATCCACAAATATATTAACGTATATAAATAAGTACTGTATTGATTTTTTTATAGCTATACACAAACCTATATTTCTTAGTTCACATCATCTTTTTATTATACTCCACTTTATATTCACTGTTAATTAACATGGATAACATTAAGTGGAATTTACTTAAAAACAACTTTCTAATAGGTAATTGAATTACTTATTATATATCTTTTCACGTTTATTTATAGTAAAAACCGATTTTCTAACCATATTTTTCCTTTTAGCACATCATTTTGTGAACAACTTTATGACTGCTTTTTCCCTTATTTTTGCCTCCCCGCAAATAAATAGGGGAAATTATATATTAATTTTTTATTATGTCTGTAATACAAACAATTCGCGACAGAGGAACATGGATCATTTTTGTGATTATTGCACTTGCTTTAATTGCCTTTATTCTTCAAGATGGTGCAAAAAGGGGCGGAACAGCTTTTTCTAACACTTCTGTAATTAGTAAAGTAAATGGTACTTCGATAGAAAGAGGCAACTTTGAAGAAAAATTAAAAATTGCTGAATCCATGTATGGTGCTCAAGGTGCTACTAGAGAGCAATTGATAGGAAATGTATGGAACCAAGAAGTTGAATCTGTTGTATTAAACCAAGAATTTGAAAAACTTGGATTAGTAATTTCTACTAAAGAATTAAATGAAGTTTTATTCGGTAATAATTCTCCTCTACGTCAAGAATTTACTGATCCTAAAACCGGAGAGTTTAAAATTGATGATGCAAAAAGAGCTTTTGCACAAATTAAAAAAAGCAAAAACGCCGAGCAAATCAAAATGATCAATGCTGGTTATATTGAACCAACTATTCAAAACACGCTAAGAACTAAGTACCAAAATTTACTAGTACAGTCGGTTTATGTTCCAAAATGGATAGCCGATAAACAAGAAGCCGACAACAACGCAATTGCTTCTATATCTTATGTTTATTATCCATATGTTTCTATAGCAGATAGTTTAGCAAAAGTTAGTGATGATGAAGTTAATAGCTACATAAATAAGCATGCTAATCAATTTCAAAAAGCCGATGAAACCAGAACAATTAATTTTGTTTCATTTAATGCTGGCCCATCGGGCTCAGACTCTTTAAGTACACTTAATACTTTAATGGCTCTTAAGAATGAATTTGCAAGTACTCAAGATTCAAAAGCGTATTTAGGTAAAGTTGGTTCCGAAATGCCTTTTTACGATAGTTATTTTAGTAGGTCTAAAATGCAAATGGCAAATAAAGATTCAATTATTAAAACACCAATTGGTGGCTTATTTGGTCCTTACATAGATGGAAGTAATTATGTGCTTGCAAAAATTATTGGCGTTAAACAATGGCCCGATAGTGCTAAGGTTCGCCATATATTAGTAGCAACATCTGATCCAAGAAGTGGCCAAGAAGTTAGGGCAGATTCTGTTGGAAAAAAACTAATAGACAGCATTGAAACCGCTGTTAAAGCTGGAGCCGATTTCAATGTTCTAGCTGCAAAATATTCTGATGATGCTGGAAGTAAAGAAAAAGGTGGTGTGTATGAGTATTTTCCACAAGGACAAATGGTTGGTACATTTAATGATTTTTCTTTTGATAAATCTGTAGGAAGCAAAGGCGTAGTAAAAACAGAATATGGATATCATTATATTGAAATATTAGGTCAAAAAAACCTAGCACCAGCGTATAAAATTGCTTATTTAGCTAAACCAATTGTTGCAAGTAATGAAACCGTATCGGTTGCAAATACTTCAGCAGCTCAATTTGTAGCAAATACAAAAAATAGTAAACAATTTAATGAAAATGCAATTAAGCAAAACCTTCAAGTAATGTCGGCAACAGAAATTAAACAAAACGACTTTACAATAAACAGCATTGGCTCATCTCGCGGTTTAGTTCGTTGGATTTTTGAAAAAAAGCCAGGAGATATTTCTGAACCAACTGAAATAGGAGATAGGTATATTGTTGCTATTATTGGTTCTGTAAATAAAGCAGGATTAATGAGCGCAACCGAAGCAAGACCACTAATAGAAGGTGTTGTTAGAAACGAGAAAAAAGCAAAGCAAATTATTGCGTCAAAAATTAAAGGAAATACTTTAGAAGCTATTGCAAAATCTACCGGCTCACAAATTCTGCGTGCAGATAGTCTTGGCTTTGCTGCAACTTTTATTGCTGGAATTGGTAGTGAACCTAAGGTTGTTGGAGCAGCATTTAACAAATCACTTAATGGAAAAGTAAGCGAACCAATTGCCGGAAGTTCTGGTGTTTTTTCTGTTAAGGGAGAAATGGTATCGGCTAAACAAAACGCATCGCTACCAGATGCTGTAAAGCAAGGAATGATTCAAACAAGAAAAATGAGTATTTATAGAAGTATTGAAGCACTTAGAAAAGCTGCTAATATTAAAGATTTCAGATCTACTTTCTATTAAATTGTAATAATAATCATAAATCGGCCTGCCTGTATTCACAGTCGGGCCGATTTATTTTACGGCTATCGAAACCCTCCCTGAATTGTTTTGCCTAATTTTGTATTTTATAATAAATGGACATTATATCAAATAAAGTAGCTGAAAGCGGAATCATTAGTCTTGATTTGGAGGAATATTATCCAAAAGAGACAATCAAAGTTTTTGATTTAAAGGACCATCTCTTTATGGGATTAATTTTAAAAGAAAAAGATTTTAGGGCTGCGCTACTTTCTACTAATTGGGAAGAATATAAAGGTACCCATGTGGCAATCACTTGTTCTGCCGATGCAATAATTCCTATGTGGGCAAATATGCTGGTAGCCTCTTCCCTTCAGCCGATTGCCAAATCGGTTTCGTTTGCAAATGAACAACAACTTAAAGAACAACTATTATTAAATAACCTTAGTAATATTGATGGAGCTGAATATGAAGATAAAAGGGTTGTTGTAAAAGGATGTGGCGAAATTCATATCCCAGAGTCGGCATATATTTCCATTACTAATATCTTACGACCTTTTGCAAAAAGCATTATGTATGGAGAACCTTGCAGCACGGTTCCCATCTTCAAAAGAAAATAATTAGGAGTTTATTTTTTTCTCAATTTGATATTTTCAAAGTGTTGATCGTAATCTGATCTTATTGTTCCGAAAACTCGATCCCAAATAAGTGTATACAAACCATAATTACCTTTAAAATATTGATGGTGTTGATTATGGTTGGTTGATGTGTTTATCCATTTACCAATCAGTGTTTTATTAAATCCCCGAGGGTATAACTCATACCCTAGGTGCCCATAAACATTGTATATAATTGAAAATAAAAAAAAGATAGCAAGGTGCGTAATATGAATTGGGATTGTAAAATAAAAAATAATAACAATCCCCTGTTCTACAATTGCCTCTAATGGGTGAAACGCATATGCAGCCCATGGTGAGGGATTTGTAGAGTAATGATGAACTAAATGAATGTGTTTGAATAGAGTTGGGTGATGCATTATTCTATGCGCAAAATAAAAATAAGCATCGTGCATAAAAAACATAATCGGAAAAGCCGAAAAATAATACACCCAACCAAAGTCTGCAATTTCTTTGTATCGGGTTGTATGCGGACCAATAGCAGGACTATTTAACAGAACAACGATCAAGCTAAAAATAACCATCGTACTTAGAGAGTATCCTCCTTCTCTCAGATAGTCAATGGTTCTGGGAAATTTTAATTGTATTTTCTGATAAAATAAATTGTTTCTAAATAAAACATAAAAAAGAAAAAAGGCAATTAACGCCACTAAAAAGTAACGAGAACCAATTTTTTCTAGGGCTATAAAAAACAAATCCCAATTCATAACTAAGTTTTTTAAATTAATGAGCTTCCAACCAATTATTACCTCGTCCAACTTCTGCTTCAACAGGAACATCATTTGGGAGCGGAAGGGCGTTAACCATACAATTAATAATGAGTTTTTCTAATTCATCTGCCTCAGATTCGATCACATCAAAAACCAATTCATCGTGTACTTGCAAAATCATTTTAGACTCCCAACTTCCGCTCTTCATTTCTGAATGAATTTTAATCATGGCCATCTTAATCATATCTGCTGCCGTTCCTTGTATTGGCGAGTTGATTGCATTTCTTTCAGCGAAACCACGAACAGTAAAATTACTACTATTAATATCCTTTAGCCATCTCTTTCTTCCCATTAGGGTTTCTACATAATTATTTTTTTTAGCAAAATTAATTTCATCATCCATATATTTCTGAATATTTGGAAACTCCTTTTTATAATTATCAATAATCTCTTTCGCTTCGGATCTGCTGATTCCTAAATTATCTGCTAAACCAAAAGCGCTTTGGCCATAAATTATTCCAAAATTTACACTCTTGGCTTTGTATCTCATTTCTTTGGTTACTTCAGTCTCAGCAATTCCATAAATCTTAGAAGCTGTTGCAGTGTGAATATCTTTTTTTAAACGAAAGGCTTCACACATATTCGGATCAGCACTTATGGCTGCAACTATTCTTAATTCTATTTGAGAATAATCTGCGCTCATTAATATTCTTCCCTCGCCTCTTGGTATAAATGCTTTTCTCACCTCTCTTCCACGCTCTGTTCTAATTGGTATGTTCTGAAGATTTGGATTATTACTACTTAACCTTCCGGTTACTGCCACCGCTT
The DNA here is from genome assembly GCA_046593815.1 of Sediminibacterium sp. Taxonomy (GTDB): domain Bacteria; phylum Bacteroidota; class Bacteroidia; order Chitinophagales; family Chitinophagaceae; genus Sediminibacterium. Next base: position 8,158 of record JBKJQV010000358.1, read on the forward strand.
GAGCATAGCTTGTGTGTACTCTTCCGGTTTTAGGATTGATCATTTCTGGCAATGCATCAACATAAGTGGACTTAAGCTTTGTTAGTTCTCTGAATCCTAAAATATCATCTACTATTTTATGTTGATTTGCAAGTTTTAATAAAACATCTTCCCCAGTAGCATACTGACCAGTTTTGGTTTTTTTGGCCTTGGGATCTATTTTTAATTTATCGAACAGAACCTCGCCCAATTGTTTTGGGGATGCCAAATTAAAACGAACCCCTGCTTGCAGATATACGCTTTCTTCACATTTTTTTGCCTCTATTTCTAACTCCTTGCTATAGGCATTTAAAAAAACCTCATCAACTTTTATTCCTTCAAATTCCATTGCCGCTAAAACTCTCACCAATGGATTTTCAACTTCTTCAAAAACGCGCTCTACCCCCTTCTCTTTTAAAAGTGGTTTAAATACCTGTTTTAATTGTAAAGTTATGTCTGCGTCTTCGGTTGCGTATTCTTTAATTTTTTCTATAGCAACGTCGCGCATGCTTCCTTGATTCTTTCCTTTTTTCCCAATTAATGTTTCAATTGATACTGGTTCATATCCTAAATATTGCGCACTTAGTAAATCCATACTACGTCTGCCTTCTGGCTCTATAACATAATGAGCAAGCATTGTATCAAAAAGGTTTCCGCCAACTTCAATTCCATACCATTTTAATACCAATAAATCATATTTAATGTTTTGACCCACCCATGTAATCGAATCTGCTATAAACAATCGCTTAAAAATATTTAATAGTTTTTGTGTTGATTGTTGATCTGACGAAAAGGGTATGTAGTATCCCTTGGTTGGCTCAAAAGAAAAACTTAAGCCTACAATCTCAACATTATTTGCATCTATTCCTGTTGTTTCTGTATCAAAACAAATTTCAAATTTTGTTAATAGCAAATCAATTAATTCATTGATCGCATTTTCCCCCTCTACTAAAATATAATCATGTTTTGTATTTTCAATATTTTTTTCTGCAATTAACCCTAATGAAATAGTTTCATCTATTTTTTCTTCTATCGTTTCTGCTGATTTATTGTTTTTTGTATTATTTGTTGTTTCTACTACATTTCCAAAAAGGTCGGTTTGAACCGATCCTGTTGTAGGATGAAACGCATTAAATGTTTCTCCTAATATTCTTTTACCAAGCGTTTTAAATTCAAGTTCTGTAAAAATTTCTTTTAGAGCTTCCGTATTCCATTCTTTTAATCGGTAATCTTCTTCGTGAAACTGAACGGGCACATTGGTAATAATAGTTGCTAGTTTTTTACTCAATATTGCAAGTTCTTTTCCCGATCTAATTTTTTCTCCTAAAGCGCCTTTAATTGTTTCTGCATTTGCTAATACTCCCTCAAGTGTATTAAATTCTTTTAATAATTTAGCTGCAGTCTTTTCTCCCACGCCCGGTATACCAGGAATATTATCAACAGCGTCTCCCATCAACCCCAAAATATCTATTACCTGATCAATCCTTTTGATGTCCCATTTTGCACAAACCTTTTCGGCGGTTAAAATTTCCTCTGCCCCACCCATATAAGGAGGTTTATAAATAAAAATATTCGGCTTTGTTAATAATTGTCCGTAGTCTTTATCGGGAGTAACCATATAAACTTCATATCCAATATCACCAGCTTGCCATGCAAGCGTTCCTATAATGTCATCAGCTTCATAGCCATCCAATTCTACTACAGGAATATTAAAACCGCGAATAATTTTTTGTATATCTGGTAATGAAGCCAACAGGTCTTCTGGAGCCTCTTGTCTGTTTGCTTTATAATCGCTAAAGTCTACATGTCTTTCAGTAGGTGCGTGTGTATCAAAGCAAACCGCAATGTGACTTGGCTTTTCTTTATTAATTAAATCAAAGATGGTACTTGTAAATCCAAATTGAGCATTTGTGTTTATTCCCTTAGATGTTATCCTTGGGTTTCGTATTAATCCATAATACGCACGATAAATTAACGCCAAGGCGTCTAATAAAAAAAGCTTTTTAGCCATTTGGCTAAGGTAAGATTACTGGTGGATTTTATTATAAAAAAACCCCTCTCGAATAAACGAGAAGGGTTGATCAAAAAACCATCTTATTATTTAATACCATACTTGTATTTATAACGCTCATATAGTTGTTTGTGTTTATCATTCAACTCAACTTTTCTTCCTTGAATAAAAGCATGTAAAATTATACTGCTTTTCATATCTAGAATATCCCCCTCACTTACAACAATATTTGCATCTTTCCCCTTTTCTAATGACCCGGTAACATTGTCTATACCTAAAATTTTTGCCGTATTTAAAGTTATGGCCGATAAGGCTTCTTCAGAAGTGATTCCATATGTTGCTGCTGTACCTGCGTTGAATGGCAGGTTTCTTCCACGGTTTTGTGGATCATCATCGTTTATACAATATAAAACACCGGCTTTTTGAAGAGAAGCACAAACCTTATAGGGTTGATCTACATCATCATCATCTAATGCAGGCAAGCTGTGCATTTGACTTAATATAACACCAATATTATTTTGCTTTAGTAAATCAGCAATTTGCCAGCTTTCAGATCCTCCAATAATAACAACCTTAAAACCAAATTCTTTAACAAAATCAATTGCTAGTAGCATTTGTTTTACTTGATTGCAATGAATAAAAAGTGTTTGTTTTTTTGCAAACAAATTTCTTGTTGCTTCAAACTTTAAATTTGGTGTTTTTTGATCATTTTCTACATACACTTTTGCCTCTCTAAAAAATTGTTTTACCGCTTCAATTTTGTCTAGGGCTTCTTTAGCTGGATCCCCTTGTTGAGGAAAAAATTGTGCAAACAACGCAGCTTGCCTGCCACCACCAAATCTTGGTAATAAGCTTGGCATGTAAAAATTCATACCCATATCGGTGCCGTATGCGGCGTCTTCTTCATTCCATGCGTCTAGTTGAACAACGGAAGATTGACCACCTATTAAAGAGCCAACTGGCGCTGTATGCACCAATAGTATACCGTTTGAGCGAAGCGTGTTGGTTATTTTAGAATCCGCATTGTATGCAGCTATTGAGCGAACGCTTGGATTCAAATCACCAATTTCATTAAAATCAGTAGTGCTTCTAATTCCAGATATTTCTTGTAAACCCAAAGTAGAAGCAGGAAGTATTAGTCCGGGATAAACGTGTTTACCCTTTACATTAAAAACACGTACTTCGTCTTGAGGAACAGGAATATTTGTTCCAACCTCTTCAATTTTTCCGTTGTTTATTTTAATGGTTGCATTTTCAATAACCGTTCCGTTTCCTATATGTACGGTTCCGTTAGTTATGAACAATAAACCCTTTTGTTGTTTTGCGGGGTATACTGTTTCTTGAGCTGATGCTATACCCGATAACAACAACAAACTACTTAATGTATATAATATTTTTTTCATTGTTATAATTTTAGTGGTTAGCATTATTTAGTTCTTCGTCTTCAATATCTATTTCTAACATCCCCAACTTGTGACCATGATCTAAACAAGTGCTAATGTATTTATAACTAGGCGTAAAAGGTAAAACTGCGGCACCTCCTCTTTTCTCTCCCACCATTTTGCCAATTAATCTGGTACGTTCTGCTCGTACTTCTTTTCTCATTGCTGCATCTTTTTCTCTATCAAAGAAAATAGTACCATCAACCATTGTATATAACGATTTTGCGTAAATGCTTAAGGGGTTGTTGCTCCACAGAACAAGGTCGGCATCTTTTCCTTCTTTAATGCTTCCAACTTTGTCGTCAACGTGTAACATTTTAGCGGGATTAATGGTTACCATTTTCCAGGCCTCCTCTTCTGTTAATCCCCCATATTTTACAGATTTTGCAGCCTCTTGATTTAATCTGCGTGCCATTTCTGCATCATCCGAATTAATTGCAACATTTAATCCAACCTTTGTCATGATTGTTGCATTATAAGGAATAGCGTCTATTACTTCATTTTTATATGCCCACCAATCAGAGAAAGTTGATGCAGCCGCTCCGTGTTCTTTCATCCTGTCGGCTACTTTATATCCTTCTAATATGTGTGTGAATGTATTTATTCTGAAGCCAAATTTTTCAGCTACACGCATTGTTGTTAAGATTTCACTTGCAACATAACTGTGACAAGTAATAAATCTTTTTTTGTTCATAATTTCTGACAACGCTTCTAATTCTAAGTCTTTTCTAAAAGCAGTTCCACCTGCTGCTTTTTTCGCAGCATCATATGCTTTGGCTCTGTTAAAAGCGTCTGTTAATACTTGTTCTACACCCATTCTTGTATCTGGAAAACGAGTATTGCCAGAAGTAGATGAAGAACGTTTTACGTTTTCTCCCAAAGCAAACTTTATAAAAGGATCAGCGCCCTTAAATTTCAAACCCTCATCATCTGTACCCCAACGAAGTTTAATTAATTGAGTTTGTCCGCCGATTGTGTTGGCAGAGCCATGCAAAATATGAGACGTTGTTACACCACCACTCAATTGGCGATAGATATTAATATCATCTGGATCTAGGTTGTCTTGAATCCTAACTTCAGAAGTAACTGATTGTCCCCCTTCGTTTGTTGAAGCAGAAGCAATATGCGAGTGCTCGTCTATTATACCAGCTGTTAAATATTTACCAGTACCATCAATAACTCTTGCAGAGGCATCGCTTAGGCCTTTTCCAACTCTAACTATTTTACCGTTTCTTACCAATACATCAGCACCCTCTAAAACGCCGGCTTTTTCGCTTGTCCATACTGTTGCGTTTTTAAACAAAACGGTTTCTGGTTTTGGAATCATGCTGTCTGCGTTACCGAAAGCGGTAAACGGATAAAAAGAGCCCCCTGTTTTTGGTATGGTTTTTAATTTAACGCTATCTGATTTTGCTGCTGTTAAAGAAATTAAACTTGCGCTCCAAGTAATTGGGTTTCCGGTTGAATCAACACCTGTTCCATTCCAAGTAGAACCATTACTGTATCCTGTTAATCTTGTTGCATTTGCGGGCAAAGTAATAGCTGCAGCACTAAATAATCCAGCACCACCAGCGCCTCCGCCAAACGCAGCCCCCCCAAATCCTGCTGGCGGAGTTCTTCTTCGTTGGCCAGGTGCGTATCCAATTTTAAGCGACTTGCCATCGAAACTAAATTTAGCCGCCATTGTATCTTTCCCAATTACATTAGCAGAGCTGTTCGATTTTACATCTAAAGTATACGCTTGTGAACCACCAACCCCATTTACTACTAAATTATAGGTGCCTGCAATTGAATACCAAGCGTCTTCTTTAATTGCATATTTATTTCCCTGAATCCAATTTTGTAATATTACTGTTTTTTCAGAAAACACTGGTCCTGACGTAATTACAAAATTGGCAATTTTGCCAGCATCAATACTTCCTATTTTATCATAAACCCCCAACCATGTAGCAGGGTTTTTGGTTAATGCATCCATTGCCCCTTTTTCGGTTAAACCATACTCAATAGCTTTTCTTAGACCAGATAAAAATGTTTTTGGATCTCGTAAATCTGCTGCCGTTAAACAAAAAGGGATGCCAGCTTTTTCAATAGCAGCGGGGTTTGTAGGGGCTAGTTCCCAGTTCTTCATATCAGCTAAAGAAACCAATCTTGCATCATTAGGGTCTTCAACATCTTGTGCTTGTTGAAAGTTTAATGAAACTATTAAAGGAGCTTTTGTTGCCGCCACTTCTTTAATACGCTGGTATTCTCTTCCTGTTGCTTTAATAATATATTGAACCCCGAACTCATCTCCAATTCTATCTGCCCTCATTAGATTCCACAAATCTGTTCCTCTGTCCTGAGCATCAAATATTTGTGGTAAAGACTGGTTGTCATTAAAGTTTTTTAAAGTAAGATTTACGCCCTCTTCTTTTGCTGCTGCTGGATTTGATTTATACCATGTTGCATCATTATACGTTTGACGAAGTAGGGCAATGTTTCCCATCATTGAAGATGGATAACTTTGTGGAGAAGTTCCTTTACTAAAAGAATAGTTAGCACTTGCCTTTTCTTTGATAATTACAAAGTTGTCTTTATCGTTTGCTAAACTTACAAAAGCCCCAGTTCCTCTAACTATACCATCTTTTTGGTGGGTTAAAACGGCACCAAAACCGGTTTCTCTGTAAGGCTTTGCCTTTGAGTCATCTGCTGTAAAAATTCTAATTGCGTCTACATCTGATTTAAGTGCCTGATTCCATCCATAAGCGCCTTTTGTACTAGAAGTAATTTGTTGTGCTCTAAAAAAATCTGCCGGACTAGCAATTCCAGGACCTTGTGCTCTTTGTGGTTGAGGAATTCCATAGTCTGTATAAATATCTATAAATGAAGGATAGATAAACTTTTCTTTACAATCAATCACTACAGCGTCTTTCGGAATTGAAACTCCAACACCTACTGAAATAATTTTACCTTCTCTAATTACCAAAATTGCATTGGTAATTGTAGTTTGGGCGTCTTTTACAATTGTTGCATTGGTAAAAGCATAACAGCCTTCGCGTTTGTCTGCTATCCCGTTTACTGGAAATGTTTCCTGTGCTTGTAGCAATGAAGCTAACAACAAGCTCGAAAACAGTAGCTTGATTTTTCTCATAATGTAGTTTGTTTATTAAGGATTCTAAATGTACTGATTTCCTTAATCGGTTGGCAAACTACACTATAATTAATGATGAATGGGTGAGAGGTTTTTTTGCAACGTCGAGTCAGTTCTTTTGAGTTATGGGAATATTTGATTTTCTTATGGCGCCCAAAATATCTAAACCAATTGAGATTTTTCCATCATCTCCAGATTTGGCCCTTAAATAAACGCTAGCCCCTCCCTTTTGAGTATTATTGGCTTTTTTGTTCATATTAGATCGATCTAAGTTTTTTAGATTTGCTAAAGGAACCTGAATTCTCAGATCGGTGCCACCCACCAATCCATACTGCCCTTCTACAAATAATTTAATAACCGAAGATTCTATTTGCATTCTAGGTACATTAACCATTCCATCCTTTATGGTTACAGAATTTTTTATTTCTGCAAAACGGACATCTGTAAAATCTCTTTTTTTAAGTATTATATCCTGAATTTCCATTAAGGGCTTAAAATTAACAAGGCTTCCATTTTTTAAATAAAAACTTAATTTGCCTTGCATCGTTTTTTTATTAATTATTCCCTCAGAATTAATGGATGTGGAAAAAGCTCCATTTGCAGAAAGTTGGCCAGATAGGTTTTTGTAGCTAATTGCATTCATCCCAAAATCATCTAGTGCATAAAACAATTCTTTTGCATCTATATTGTTTATTTGTAACGTAGAATTAAGCCGGTGTTTATTTGTGCCGGTTTCAACTATATAAGAACTGAGCTGTAGGGATCCACCGGCCATTCCAAATTGCAAGTTTTTTATATTATATTCATTTTCGGATAATTCTACAGTTGCTTTAAAACTATTTGCAACTAAATGATTATTCTTTATTTTATCAGCTTTTATATTAACTATAATTTTTTGTTTCTCTAAAATATTGTCAAGCTTACTCATAGATGAGTTTAATCCATTCTTTTTTTGTTTTTTAATTACGCTTTTGTCTTTTTGTAATTTTGAAGTGATTCCTTCTAGGTTTAAGTATGGACTATATATATTAATATTCACACCAGCTTTTCCAGGGCTGTCACCTAAAAGAGCAAATGTATTTTTGGCTTCACCTGTAATTTTAATTATACTCCCATTGCTGCTCTTTGCTGCTAAACTATTAATAAAAATATCTGAATTTTTAATACTAATATTCGACACACATTGTGTAATTACAAGCTTCATTGGCTTATAAGTAATATTTCCTTTGGTTAATAAAAAGTCTATATCTAATAAAGCATTTTGATTATTTATATTTTTTAGTGGCCCCTTATATTTCACCGCGAGCTTACCGGTACCTTCAGAAAAAACCAAATTGTTGCTATTTAAAATTTCGTTGAATGCTGATAATTGAAATTCTGAAGCGAATTTTCCATTCACCTCTGGCGTTTCTAAATTTACTATTTCTACGGTGTCTGCTTTTAATGGTATCCCCTCCCAGAAGGCAACTAGTCCGTTGATATGAATTTTAGAGTTGGGATCTTTTAATGCTTGGCCCTTAGTTACTTCATTGGTAAAGTAGCCATCAAAACTTGCCCTTTTAAGCGATACCAATGGCGAAGTTAAATCGGTTACTTTTACTGACCATTTTGCAATAACTAACGGATCCCCTCCCCTTAGAGATCCTTCTAAAGTGGTGTGTACGTCAAGCGGAGCCGTAAGTGTAACATTTTTTAACCCCTTTGCTATTTGATCTGTAACTAATGTTTGTGCAAAATCATATGATATTTGTTTTGTTTTAATATCTAAATTAAAATGCCCGCTATCTCCAAAGATAAATTTGCCAGTAAATAGAAATGGGTGTTTCGAAATGTTTATTTTAATTTCATTAAAAGACAAATCATTCTTTTTCTTATTTAAAATAACCCTGAAACGCCCATCTAGGGTATGATTAACCAAAAACGCACCCGTTGACAAATTAAAGCCCAAACTTTTAACTAGAATATCTTTCTTAATATCTATATATGTATTGTCTCCATCCGACAATGTAGTAGCGGCTAATTTGCGTATTAAAAAAGAAAACAACTTGTTTTTTTGTTTGTCCTCAATTGTAAGATCAAAATTTTCAACAGCAATATTTTCGGGTAACGCAAAACTCTTTTTTTCATTTTCATTTTTTTCAGAAAATTCTTTAAGGTAGCTTAAGTTGTTTACTCCATTCGAATCTGTATAAATAAAAGCATTTCCGTTTTTTATTGATGCTTTTCCAAAAGCCAAATTACCTATTAATAGTTTAAATGAATTAATTCGTAAATATATTTCTGAAGCGGTAAAGAGTTTGTGATTGTGAACCTTAAACATTGGACCTTTTGCATCTATTTTTTCTACAACGAGAGTTAGAGAGGGGAATGATTTAAACAAGGAAAGAGAGATATCGCCAATACTTATTTGCGTATGGTATTTTGTATCTGCTTCTTTAATAAACCTTGCAATCATTTCTTTTTTATTGGACTTTATATAAAGCCCAACTCCTACAAACAATAAAATCAAAATTATTATTAATGAGCTAATTGTTACAATTGAATATTTTAGCCATTTATTCATATATACAGCCCCTTTTAAATGTACTATTACTATCTACCCATGAATACCATTAGAATTTGTACGTCGCTTGGATTTACTCCGCTTACCCTGCTTGCTTGTCCTAATGTAGTAGGCTTTATTTTTTTTAATTTTTGTAGTGCTTCGTTCGATAGAGCTGAAAGTTTGTTGTAGTCGAAGTTTTCTGGTATGCGCATATTTTCTAATTCGCTCATTTTATCTACTAGTGCCTGTTCCTTCTCAATATATCTTTCGTACTTAATTTGTATTTCTGCTTGTTCAATTGCGTCGTTGCTAATTCCCTCTAATGACTCCTTTAATGTTGGAACAATTTCTAATAGTGACGGTAATGTAACGTTGGGGCGTAATATTATTTTAGTTGCTTTTTGTTTCTCGTTTATAGCAGCAGAATTTATTTCACCAAAGTATGTATTAATATCTTCTGGTTCTATACTTAGATCTTTTAAAACTGATTTTATTTTTTGTACTTCCCCTATCTTATGTTGTACTAATTTAAGCCTATCTGCTTTGGCCAAACCAAGATTATAGCTTCTTTCCGTTAGTCTAATATCTGCGTTATCTTGGCGGAGCAATGTTCTGTATTCGGCCCTACTTGTAAACATTCTGTAAGGCTCATCGGTTCCTTTATTAATTAAATCATCTACTAAAACTCCTATATATGCGTCGCTTCTTTTTAAAACAAAAGGCTCTAAATATTTTGCTTTTTGATGCGCGTTAATTCCCGCTATTAAACCCTGACAAGCAGCTTCTTCGTATCCTGTTGTTCCATTTATTTGACCTGCGAAAAAAAGGTTGTTTAGCATTTTAGTTTCTAAAGAATGAGTTAATTGTGTTGGCATGAAATAGTCATATTCAATAGCATAACCCGGTCTGAATATTTTGCAATTTTCAAAACCCGGAACCAATCTCAATGCCGCGCTTTGGACTTCTTCTGGCAGAGATGTAGAAAATCCATTAACATAAATTTCTACCGTATTCCAACCTTCGGGTTCTACAAATAATTGGTGACGATCTCTATCTGCAAAGCGGCTTATTTTGTCTTCTATGCTTGGGCAATATCTTGGCCCAACTCCTTCAATTCGTCCTTGGTACATAGGACTCCTGTCGAATCCTGTTTTTAATAAATCATGAACGGCCTGGTTGGTGTAGGTGATATGGCAACTTCGCTGATTTTCAGCCTTTACCTTGGCTGTGTTCATATACGAAAAACCTATAATGTGTTCGTCTCCTTTTTGTTCTTCCATTTTTGAGTAATCCAAGCTTCTGCCGTCTACTCTAGGGGGCGTTCCGGTTTTTAATCTATCGCTTTCAAAGCCATATTCAACAAGCTGCTCGGTAATTCCCGTGGCCGCTTTTTCGGCAACCCTTCCACCACCAAATTGTTTTTCTCCAATATGTATAACTCCATTTAAAAATGTACCACTTGTTACTACAACCGACTTTGATTTTATTTCATGACCCATGCCCGTAACAACACCACAAGCTTTTTCGTTTTTAATAATGATCGACTTCACCATGTCTTGATAAAAATCTACATTCGGCGTGTTTTCCAACATTTCTCTCCAGGTGGCAGCAAACAACATTCTATCGTTTTGTGCTCTTGGGCTCCACATAGCCGGACCCTTACTTAAGTTCAACATCCTAAATTGAATTGTACTTAGGTCGGTTACAATTCCGCTATACCCACCCATTGCATCAATCTCTCTTACAATTTGTCCTTTTGCAATTCCCCCCATCGCTGGGTTGCAACTCATTTGGGCAATGGTTTGCATGTTCATGGTAATTAGCAAAACTTTGCTACCCAAGTTAGCCGCCGCTGCGGCTGCCTCACAACCTGCGTGGCCTGCGCCTACAACTATTACATCATATTCTTGAAACATAACGCAAAGATACTTAGTGTATGCTTTATCCGAATTTTTTTAAAATCTCTCTCTCTAGAAGTAAGTCGCTTAGCTTAGTGCCACTATTGTATCTAGAAAATTCATCTTTATTTAGCCCTCTAACTTGCTCAAGCCAATTTTTATTATTCCTAAGAAATGAAACAATCGCTTTGTTCGACTCAATATTACTTTTTTCAATTTTTTCAATTTTTTCAACCATTTTTTTACAGATAGAATATTCTGTTTGCTCATTTAGGTCGGAAAAGTAGTTTTTAACAGACAACACATCAATTCTATTGCCACTGTTTTTGTTTAAGGAAATAGACGCTATTCTAATATTGGTAAAATTCCAACATAAATAAAGATCATCCTCGTTTTTAAAATTAAAATAAGCAACAGGAACAATATGATCGAACTGCCACTTTGTGGCGAATGACTCCCAAGAAAGATCGCCTTTAAATTGTAACTCAAACCACTTTCTCAAGGTTATTCTATCTATTCCAAAATATGGAGCATATGCTTCACTTGGCGAACCTTCTAGCACATATCTTCTATAGGCAATTTGCCACTTTCTTTTTTCTTTCACCTTCGCTTCGTCAAGCTCTTCGGAGTTAAAGCTCATTGTTTTCTATTTTATTGATTTGTGTAGGCCATTCATTAACCAAGATAAATGTGATTCGTGGAACATTCAAAAAATGTTTCAGGCCGGAACGGTGATTCGTGGAACATTGTTATTGAGCGCAACTAAAATCCTGTACTATTAGGCTTTGATTATTATGAAGTTGTTGAACCGAAACTCCAATATTGCTAAAAATCGGGTTCAGTAGATTTTTTCGATGACCTAAATCGGGCAGACCAATATCTAGGTATAATAAAAGAAGAGAGACTACGGGCTCTGTGGCGCCAAGTGAAATGTTTTCTGAAGCACAATTGTTGATTCCTCCTCTTTTCATTCTATCACTAAAACTTGTTCCATTAGTAGATTGGTGACCAATTCTTTGGGTGTTTCTTGATAAGTCCAATGCATGATACTTGGCAACAGAATATAATTTTTCATCAGGTTCAAGAAAAGAAAGTGCGCTGACAGTAGTTAACTCTTTTACAAGACTAGTAGAAAAAGATCCTTTAATAGTCGGCTGTTGTCTTAAAAACGGGATTAATATGCTATCTCTAAAGTCTTTAGGAAACAGTCTAGCATAGTTGGTCCAGTATATAAATTCCTTTTCGGATCTGTTTAATTTAAAATAAGTCTTGTTTTTTTCAAGCTGATTAAGGATCACTCTATTGGTCATTGTAGGACAAGCAAACGGCTCATCGGTTAAAATAACTGAACTATATTTCTGAGCATTTAGATAAAAGCTAAATAGAATTAGTATAAAGGTTGAAAAAAATCGAAAAAGGGGCATTTATTGATATTTATTGTAGAGTAGCAAAAAACGCTCCTCTTTGGCTCGCATATTTAAAATTTCACTTTTCGTTTTGTCTTTAAACCCGCATAAGTGCAAAGCCCCATGAAAAAGCACCCTGAGCATTTCTGTTTTATAGAGCACCCCAAGCTGTTTAGCGTTGTCTTTTACTCTGTCAATACTAATATAAATCTCAGCCTCAACAGGGTTGTTTTTTTCCGATAATCCAAAAGTGATAATATCGGTATAATAATCGTGTTGCAAAAAATCGTTATTCATTTTTAGCAAAAACTCATCAGAACAAAAAACATAGGAGATTTGCTGTAAAGCTATTTTCTCTTTTTTAAAGATCAGTTCAATAAAAGCCTTAATTACCCGTTTTTGCTGAAAGGTAAATTTGCGATCCCCAGTAAGGAAGTTAATTTTTGCCATGGTAAATGATTACTCCAAAATTCGTAACAAAACCAATATTTAGGCCATTACCTTTATAAATAATTTTAAAAAATGAAGCGATTGTCGGAATTGTTGGTAGGACAGAAAGGAATAATTCACTCTTTTGAGAAAGACGATATATTTATTAAGTTGATGGAGATGGGTTGCGTGCCAGGAGAAGAAGTAAAAGTTATACAAGTGGCTCCACTTGGCGATCCAATTTCAATTGCCGTTTCCGGTTATACTTTGAGCCTACGCAAAAGCGAGGCGGGCAGTATTTTTGTAGAGGAGGATAAACAATAAGTCATTGATTATCAATCAATTAAATGAAAATAGGATTATATTTCGGCTCGTTCAACCCCATTCATGTTGGTCATTTAATTATTGCCAACCATGTAATTAATGAAACCGATGTTCAGCAGATATGGCTGGTTGTGTCTCCTCAGAACCCATTTAAACAAGAAGGGAGTCTGCTAAACGAGTACCACAGATTACATTTAGCACAAATGGCTGTTGAGGACGATGCTCGTTTAAGGGTTGCCGATATTGAATTTAAACTACCTCGACCTTCTTATACCATCGATACGCTAATCTATTTACAAGAAAAATACCCTCAACACGAGTTTGGTATAATAATGGGAAGCGATAGTTTTCAAAATTTACCCAAATGGAAAAATGCAGAGCTGCTTATTAGAGACTATTCCTTTATAGTATATAATAGACCGGGTGCCGAAGTGAAAGATTATTTCAATACAAAGGTTACTATTTTAAATGCTCCAATGCTTACGATCTCAGCCACTTTAATAAGACAAAATATTCAGCATGGAAAAAGCATTCGATATTTAGTGCCGGAAAAAGTAAGGGTGTATATAGAAGAAAATAATTATTACAAATAAGAACAGCGCTCACCCATTTAAATAATAATAGATCAGTTCGGTGTTTTAGTAAATTGATTGTAATAGATTTATCCTGCAAAACATCTTCATGAAAAAATCAATCAGTATAGCTTTTATTCTTGTTGGCTATTTTACAAATGCTCAACCACTAACGGTAGAAAAAATTATGCAGGATCCTAAGTGGATCGGTAATTCTCCTTCCAATGCTTTTTGGGGGCCAGATAGTAAAACGGTTTATTTTAATTGGAATCCACAAAAAAATATTTCCGACTCGGTATATGCATATTCAGTAAGTGGCGGCACTCCTCAAAAAACAAATATTTTTGAATTGCAAAAAATTAATTCAATTAATACGGCAGTTTACAATAATGCACAAACGCAATATGTATATGTTTATAGAGGAGATATTTATTGGGTTGAAGTAAAGACGAATAAAACAACAAGAGTTACACAAACAGAAGAGTTTGAATCTAGTGCAAAATTTATAAAGAACGACGAGTGGATTGTTTTTAATAAAAACCAGAATTTATTTGGATGGAATACCAAAACAGGAATTACAGTACAATTAACCAATATTACGCGTGGCGCTGAAACATCTGCTACTGTTGCATTTGTAGGAGGAAGAGGAAATGGCGGCGGAGGATTTAATGGTGGAGCTGTTGGTCAAATTACACGACCACCTGCACAAAATAATACCGCTGCTGTTACAACACAGGATGGTTGGTTGCAACAAGAACAACTTGCATTATTTTCAGTATTAAACGAAAGAAAAGAAAAAAGAGACCAACGCGATGCCTTTAACAAAGCGAACAAATTTGTTGGAACAGATACGTTGAAAATTATTGGCATAGGAGATAAAATTTTGCAAGGGTTGAATATTAGTCCCGATGCACGATTTGTAACTTACAGATTATTTCAAGCAGCTACTGGTGGCAAATCAACAATTGTTCCAGACTATGTTACAGAATCAGGATATACTACAGATATTGGCGCAAGAACAAAAGTGGGCAATCCATTAGGCAAAGCAGATTTTTATGTATGGGATAAAATACGCGATACGTTAATGATAGTGAGTACAGATTCTATTCCTGGAATTACCGATTTACCTGATTATGCAAAAGACTATCCTAAAAGATACGTAGGAAAAAAAGCAGCAAGCCGACCAGTAATTATTTACGGACCATATTGGAATGATGCAGGTAGTTTAGCAGTAGTAGATATCCGCTCACAAGATTATAAAGATCGATGGATAATGCAATTAGATGCAGTTAACGGAAAACTAAAAATTATTGAACGCCAGCGCGATGATGCTTGGATAGGTGGACCAGGAATTGGCGGCGGAAATTTTGGAACTAAAATAGGATGGATCAATAATAACCAACTATATTATCAAAGCGAATTAACTGGTTACTCTCATTTGTATGTGTATGATTTTACTACAGGAAACAAAAAAGCAATATCTGCTGGAAAATATGAAGTTCAGGAAGTAGTGTTGAGTAAAAACAAACAGTATTTTTATTTATTAACCAATGAAACGCATCCAGGAAAACAAAATTGGTATAAAATAAAAACAGATGGTTCGGGTAAAGAAAGAATTACTGCAATGGAAGGTGGTTATGAAGTTAGTATGAGTCCAGATGAAAAATGGATTGCTTACAGATATTCTTATATTAATAAACCATGGGAATTATTTATTCAGGAAAACGCCGCTGGTAAAAAACCGGTGCAGGTTACCAACCAAGCAATGACAGAAGTCTTTAAGGCATATGCGTGGAAGGACCCCAAAATTATTCCGGTTAAAGCAAGAGATGGAGAAGATATTTATACAAAAATTTTTGAGCCTGAAGCGAGTAAGAAAAATGGAGCTGCAGTATTTTTTGTACACGGAGCAGGGTATTTGCAAAACGTACATTATTGGTGGAGTACTTATTTTAGAGAGTATATGTTTAATAATATGTTGACTGATTTAGGGTACACTGTTGTTGATATAGATTATAGAGGAAGCAGTGGATATGGCAGAGATTGGAGAACAGGCATTTATCGTTTTATGGGAGGGAAGGATTTAACGGATCATGTAGATGTTGCAGACTATATAGTTAAAAATTATGGAGTAGATGCTTCGCGAATTGGCCTGTATGGAGGTAGTTATGGAGGTTTTATAACGTTGATGGCATTGTTTACTACGCCAGATGTATTTAAAGCTGGCGCAGCACTTAGACCAGTTACAGATTGGGCGCATTACAACCATGGATATACAGCAAATATTTTAAATGAGCCTATACAAGATAGTATTGCTTATGCAAAATCATCGCCGATTAATTTTGCGAGTGGACTAAAAAATCATTTATTAATTTGTCACGGCATGGTAGATGTGAATGTGCATTTTCAGGATGTGGTTCGCTTGTCGCAAAAACTAATTGAGTTAAAAAAAGACAATTGGGAGTTAGCTGTTTATCCAATGGAAGATCATGGATTTGTGGAGCCAAGTAGTTGGACGGATGAGTATAAACGAATATTGAAATTGTTTGAAGAGCAGTTGAATAAAAAGTAATATCGAGTAACAAAAAAAGCAGCCCTAAAGCTGCTTTTTTAATAAGTATGTTACGAAGTTTAATTATTCAACATCAAGGGCATTACCAACATTAAAAGATCTTCGCCTTCTGCCTGCTCAGTTGGTTTTATTAAACCAGCTTTTGTAGCGGTAGATAATTCCATTTTAATATCATCAGTATCGGCGGCGTTTAGCATTTCTATTAAAAAACGCGCATTAAAAGCAATTTGTAAATCTTCTCCATCATACTGACAACTCATGCGCTCATTTCCTTCAAAACTAAAATCTACATCCTGAGCAGCCATTTGTAATTCGCTTCCAGTAATATTTAAAGCAACTTGGTTGGTGCTTTTATTACTAAATACGTTTACACGGCGTAACGCATTTTGGAAGTCGTGCTTGTTTACTACTAATTTATAAGGATTGTCTGCTGGTATTACTACTTTATAATCTGGGAAACGCGCATCAATTAACCTACAAATCATATGCGTAGAACCATGCTGTACAAACAAATGATTGCTGTTGTAGCTAATGGTTAACTCATCCTCATTATCGGGCAAGGCGTTTTTTAATAAATTCAATGGCTTTTTAGGAACGATAAAAGAATCTGTTTTGGTGGCATGCGTATCAGTTCGCTTATAACGTACCAAACGATGTGCATCTGTAGCTACAAACTGAACACCGTCTTTGCTTAATTCGAAGAAAACACCCGTCATAGCAGGACGCAAATCGTCACCACTTACCGCAAATAAAGTTTTATTAATAGCAGTTAAAAGCGCAGTGCTGCTCATTTTAAAACTATTGGTATCGTCGGCAGCAGGCTCTTTAGGGAAATTATCGGGGTTTTCACCCATTACCTTGTATTTACCGTTATCACTGGTAATTTCGATAGAAAAGTTCTTATCGATTGTGAAAGTAAGCGGCTGATCGGCAATATTTTTAAGCGAATCGAGCAAAATCTTTGCAGGAATACATACTTTTCCATTGGCCTTGCTTTCAACATCCATCTGAACCCGCATTACGGTTTCGAGGTCTGTAGCAACCACATTGAGTTTTTTGTCTTGAATCTCAAATAAAAAATCTTCCAAAATTGGCAAAACCGTATTGGCATTGATTACACCGCTAATTTGCTGCAAATGTTTTAGTAGGGAAGAAGAAGAAACGATGAATTTCATATAAGTTAATTAGACAGTAACAAACCTACTGTAAAAACTTAAGATTCCGACACCAAAATAGTACCATTTTTTTAAAGTTGTTCTAATAACTGCTGGTATTTGATTCGGTTGATGGGTTTTACTATATAGTCCCTTACTGTAAGGTATTGCTTTGATTTTTTTATGTCGGTATCATCTACAGAAGAGCTTACAACATAAATGGTAATAGCTTTGTGTAGCCGACTGTTTAATTTATCATACGCGTCTAGAAACTGCCAGCCATTAACAATGGGCATATTAATGTCGAGGAAAATGACATTAGGAAGCTGGTCTAGCTCTTTTGTTTGATTTTCTAAAAAAAAGTCAATTGCCTCCTTGCCATTAAAAAAAGAAAGGATATTTTTAGCAAGACCAGTTGCTTCTACTATTTTGCGGGCGGTAAATTGATAAATTTTATCGTCGTCGATTAAGCAAACGTTATGTTTAGGAGCAGCCATTATGACAAATATAACTACTTTAAATAAAAAAATAAAGACTTGTTCAAATCAAAATCCACTTCAACGCCCGAACAGGCATTTATAAAACTAAAGCATTATTGTAGTTATCAAGAGCGCTGCCATTATGAAGCAAAAGAAAAACTATACAGTTTAGGACTAAGAAAAACAGATGTAGAACAGTTAATTTCGAGATTAATAGAAGAGAATTACCTTAACGAAGAAAGATTTGCTCAACAATTTGTGGGTGGATATTTTAGACAAAAAAAATGGGGAATTAATAAAATTGTTTACGCACTTAGGCAAAAAAAAGTAAGCGAGTATAATATTAAAAAAGGGCTAAAAGAAATTGATCAAATTGAATATAGTAAAGTAGCCGAAAAGTTAATTCGTGCAAAATGGTTGTTGTTAAAGAAAGAGCAATACATGAACAGAGAAGCTAAAACAATGTCGTACTTGTTGCAAAAGGGCTATGACGCTGGACTAGTGCAAACAATAATAAAAAAAATAAAAAGTGAATCAAAAGAAAAAAAATCAACTTAGATATAAGTTTAAAAAAAGCGCGGCATCAATTTTTTTGCTGGCAGTATCAATTACTGTTTTTGCTCAAAAAAAATCTACAACAAATTTCACCAAAGAGTTGTTTTTTAAAACAGAAAATGATGCTTATTTATTTAACCTGAATGATGCTTATTATACCAACGGCTTCATGCTGAATTATAATTATGTACAAGAAAAAAAGGGAGTTAAAAAAATAAACTCTTTTGAATTAGGTCAAAAAATATTTACACCATTAATAAGGGTAACAAATACACCTGCAGATATTGATAGGGCTTATTGCGGCTATTTGTATTTAAAATATGCACAAACACGATTTATAAAAAAAGATGCAGTACTTCAATTTTCCGCATCGATAGGCTTGGTAGGGCCAGATTCTTGGGGGGAAGGTTTACAAAACACTTATCATGACTTGTTGAGGTTCTCTAGGTTTACAGGCTGGAAATATCAAATAGTAAACTCTTTGGGCATTGATTTTAGCGGAACTTATGCTACAACATTGGCAGCTTCAAATGGAATAAAAATGGTTCCTGTTGTACAAATAAATTTGGGAACAACGTATACCAATGCTTCTGCAGGCGCAATGATTGTTTGGGGAGTTTTTGAAAAAAATGGAGAAAGCGCCTTGTGGAATGCAAGAATATCTACTAAAGAAAACGCACAAAAACGAACGCATGAATTTTTTGGATATTGGTATCCTCAAGTAATTGCACAGGCATATAATGCTACTATACAGGGCGGTGTTTTTAACAAAGGATCAATTGCTGTTACACAAGAACCTTCAGGTATAATGTATCAACAAACACTTGGTGTATGTTATGCTTCTGGTAGATTCACCGGTAAAGTAGAATATGTTTATCAATCAAAAGAAACGCCTTCTCAAACAAAGTCGCAACGATACGGGGCTTTTCAAATAAGTTATCGAATTCATTAATTTGCAACCATGAATACCATTTCAATAACAATAATACAAAGTGCGTTGGCTTGGGAAGATAAGGCCGCTAATTTACTTCAATTCGAAAAAAAAATAAACTCCATAAATGAAGCATCTCATATTATAGTATTACCAGAAATGTTTTCAACCGGGTTCAGTATGAAGCCCTCAGAGCTAGCAGAAAAAATGGACGGAGAAACTGTTCAATGGATGAAAAGAATTGCTGGTGAACAAAAAAAGATCATTACAGGAAGTGTTATAATAGAAGAAGAAAATCAATATTTTAATCGACTATTGTGGGTGTTACCGAACGGCACAGTTGGGGTATACGATAAGCGACATCGTTTTGCTTTTGCTGCAGAGGATAATTTTTATACCGCAGGAAATAAACGATTAATTACTAGTGTAAATGGATGGAAAATTAATACGCAAATTTGTTACGATTTAAGATTCCCTGTTTGGGCTAGACAGCAATCGATCGATGAACCAGAGTTTGATATTTTATTGTATGTTGCCAACTGGCCAGAAAGAAGAAACCATGCTTGGAAATCATTGTTGATCGCAAGAGCCATAGAAAATCAAAGTTATGTAATTGGAGTAAACCGTGTAGGGAAAGATGGCAATGGAATAGAACATAGTGGCGATAGTAT
>JBKJQV010000376.1:0-4409 GCA_046593815.1 Sediminibacterium sp.
AATAAGTTTCAATGAAAAAAGAACAGTTAAATCCTAAACTCGAAGAGTTTAAAAAGCATGGTCATTGGATGACTTTTTAAGACAAAAAGTACAGTTGTTCTAAAGCCGAAGGCTTTAAGAAATAAGTTTCAAGGAAAAAAGAACATATAGTTCAAAAGCACAGAGTGCTTTAAATTAGTTATCTTGTTTCAAAACAAGCAAATGCAACAATATATCCTTTCATTCGATCAAGGAACAACAAGCAGTCGCGCTATAATTTTCAATAAAACAGGTTCCATCATTGCATCGGCACAAAAAGAATTTACACAAATATTTCCTCAACCTGGTTGGGTAGAACACGACGCCAATGAAATATGGAGCACCCAAATTGGAGTAGCAGCTGAAGCCATTTCTAAAGCTGGATTAGGGGTTAAAGAAATAGCAGCAATTGGTATTACCAATCAACGTGAAACATCCGTTGTATGGGATAAAGTAACTGGAATACCAATTTACAATGCCATTGTTTGGCAGGATAGAAGAACAGCTGATTATTGCGATAGCCTAAAAGCTGAAGGACATGCTGCATCTATTCAACAAAAAACAGGATTAATTATCGACGCATATTTTTCTGCAACCAAACTTAAATGGATTTTAGATAATGTAGAAGGTGCGAGGGCTAAAGCCGAAAAGGGCGATTTATTATTTGGTACAATTGATAGTTGGTTGGTATGGAAACTTACAAACGGATTAGTACATGTTACTGATGTTTCAAATGCATCACGCACCATGTTATTTAATATTCATACATTAAATTGGGATGATGAGTTACTTCAACTTTTTAATATTCCTGCATCGGTTCTTCCTCAAGTAAAAAGTAGCAGTGAAATTTATGGTCACACACAACATGTGCTAGCAGCTCATTCCATTCCAATTGCTGGAATTGCTGGAGATCAACAAGCTGCTTTATTTGGTCAACAATGCACTCATCCTGGAATGGTTAAAAACACTTATGGCACAGGTTGTTTTATGTTGATGAATACAGGCACATCGCCTGTTACATCAAAAAATAATTTGTTAACTACCATTGCTTGGCAAATTAATGGAGTAACAGAGTATGCACTTGAAGGAAGTGTGTTTATTGCAGGTGCTGTAGTGCAATGGTTAAGAGATGGATTAAAAATAATAAGAACTGCTGCCGAGGTAGAAATATTGGCAGCATCTGTTTCAACAACTGATGGTGTTTATATTGTACCTGCGTTTGCTGGTTTAGGAGCACCTTATTGGAACCAACATGCAAGAGGCACAATTGTAGGAATTACAAGAGGTACAACTGACTGCCATATTGCTCGAGCTGCAATAGAAAGTATTGCTTTTCAAACGATGGATTTATTAAAAGCGATGGAAGCAGATTCGGGAATATCAATTAAAGAATTAAGGGTTGATGGCGGGGCTACAGCCAATAATTTATTAATGCAATTTCAAAGCGATTTATTACAAACTAAAGTTATCAGGCCAACAACAATTGAAACAACTGCTTTAGGTGCAGCATATTTAGCAGGCTTAGCAGTTGGTTATTGGTGGGATACTAATGAAATTCAAGAATTATGGCAGAAAGAAAGTTCTTTTATTCCGCACATGTCCATCGTCCAAAAAAATGAATTAGCCGCTGGATGGAGTAGGGCAGTTGGTGCTGCAATGAGTTATTAAAAGCAGTATGCATTGCGGGATTAATATGAGAACGTCATTTCGATCCGCCTTGGCGGAGAGAAATCTCATGATGAATATAATGTTTCAATTTGATGAGATTTCTCACCCTAAGGGATTCGAAATGACGATTTTTAGCATAGTCTCTCGCAGCGGACTTTGCGGAATGGAACATTAATTAATTGGGAATAGTTTTAAGTAAATGAATAGAGAAAAAATGTTTGCTCAATTAAACGAGCAACAAGAATACGATATAGTAATTATTGGAGGAGGTGCAACTGGATTGGGTGCTGCTGTTGATGCTGCTTCTCGAGGATATAAAACATTATTAGTAGAGCAATACGATTTTGGTAAAGGTACTTCTAGCAGATCAACTAAATTAGTACATGGTGGTGTTCGTTATTTGGCACAAGGCAATATTAAATTGGTAAGAGAAGCTTTAAGAGAAAGAGGATGGTTATTAAAAAATGCGCCCGATCTAACATCAATACAACCCTTTGTGGTGCCTGTTTTTAGTTGGTGGGAAAAATTATATTATAGCATTGGCCTAATAGCTTACGATATTTTATCTGGGAAATTATCTTTAGGTAAAACATTATTACTTAATAAAAAGCAAACCATCAATTTAATTCCTTCAATCAATCCTAAAAAATTAGTTGGCGGAATTTTATATTTCGACGGACAATTTAATGATAGTGCTTTATGCACTTCGCTTGCAATAACTGCTTCAAAAAATGATGCAACAATATTAAATTATGTTAAGGCAACTGGATTTATAAAAGAAAAAGAAATTATTGTTGGAGTAAACTTGCTAGATACATTAACTAATAAAGTTTTTACTGTAAAAACTAAAGTGGTAATTAATGCAACCGGTGTATTTACAGATGCTGTATTAAATATGGATTCCGAAACGCATGAATTATTGGTTACTCCTTCACAAGGAATTCATTTAGTAGTAGATACTAGCTTTTTTAATGGTAACTATTCAATGATGATTCCAAAAACAGATGATGGAAGAGTGCTTTTTGCAGTGCCATGGCAAAATAAAGTGGTCATTGGAACCACAGATACTCCAGTACTTACTATTGATATTGAACCAAAGCCATTAGAAGAAGAAATTGAATTTATAATCAATCATTTTAATCGATATACCAATTCGCCAATCAATAGATCAAATGTTAAAAGTATTTTTGTTGGATTAAGACCGCTAGTTAAAAACAAATCTTCAAGTTCAACTGCTTTACTTTCTAGAGATCATACATTAGTTGTTGCTACAAGTAGATTGGTAACTATTACTGGCGGGAAATGGACTACCTACCGAAAAATGGGCGAAGATGCTGTTGACAATGCTTTATTTGTATCTAAACAATTAAAAACGAAACCTTGTATTACTAGGAATCTCGCGATTGGTAATCCCGAAGAAAAAAAATTAATCATTAAACAATTGATTGAGAATGAAAGTAGACTAAGCCAACAATTACATGCTAATTATCCATTTACTATAGCTGAACTTGTTTATGCTACTCGTTTTGAAATGGCCATAACTATTGAAGATTTTTTAGCAAGAAGAATTAGGTTATTATTTCTAGATGCAAAAGCTGCAATTGAAATAAGCGAATTGGTTGCGGCAATTATGGCCAAAGAATTAAATAAAGACCAAAATTGGATAACCCAAGAGCTTATTTCTTTTAAAACACTTGCTAAGCAATATTTACTTGCTTAAATTGGTGTAGAATTGTATAATTAAAACTTGCTTATATGAATATATATATTGCTGAGATGGTCGGAACTGCATTGCTCATTACATTAGGCAACGGTGTAGTAGCCAACGTAGTATTGGATAAAACAAAAGGCTATAATGGAGGATTGCTGGCAATAACTTTGGGATGGGCAATGGCAGTATTTGTTGCAGTATTAACAACTGCATCTGTAAGTGGAGCTCATTTAAACCCTGCTATAACTATTGCATTAGCAACAATTGGAAAGTTTGAATGGGCATTGGTTCCTGGATATTTGTTTGCACAATTAATTGGATCTATGATTGGGTCATTATTGGTTTGGATAATGTACAAACAACATTTTGATGAAACAAAAGATGCTGCTAATAAATTAGCTTGTTTTTCAACTGGCCCATCTATTAGAAATGCTCAACATAATTTTATTACTGAATTGTTGGCAACATTTATTTTCATGTTCGCCATTTTATTCATCACTAAATCTACCAATAGTCTTGGTTCTTTAGATGCATTACCTGTTGCATTACTAGTGCTTGGTGTTGGCTTAAGTTTAGGAGGACCAACTGGTTATGCCATCAATCCAATTAGGGATTTTGGTCCAAGAATTATGCATAGTATATTGCCAATAAAAGGGAAGGGTAGTAGTGATTGGAAGTATAGTTGGATTCCTATTTTTGCCCCTATTGCTGGAGCGATTGCAGCGGCATTGCTTTATCAAATGCTAATGGCTTAATGCCTATATGAAATGTCATTTCGAATCCTTTAGGGTGAGAAATCTCATCAATTTAATACTCCATATTATATATGAGATTTCTCCTCCTTCGCAAGCGAAGTCGTCGAAATGACGATTTTAGCTATTTTCCAGCAGCCTTGACTTTTTTGGTACTTTTTGTGTTAAGACAAAAAGTACCAAAAAAGTCAAGGCTGCCCGTACCGAATGGTACATTCGGGCTGGGCTGCTGTAAAATAGCTAATATCGTCATTTCGACG
>JBKJQV010000124.1:0-6791 GCA_046593815.1 Sediminibacterium sp.
GTTGAATCTGATCATTTTTTTGAGGACATGCAATATTACTTTTTGTTCGCACCATTAAGTAGTATTTTAATTGGGATAATGCTTATTGCTAGAACAATTAAAATAGAAGCAGAAAACACTTCAGATAGAGCTTATAGCAATAAGTATTTAAATTTTATGAATAACTTTTTATTAAAGCAACGACATTTGTCTGCATGGGCAATTGTTCTTTTATTGCCTTTATTTTTAATAATAACAATTTGTTTATTGCTATTGGGTCAAGATACAAATTCAATTGTAAAAATATTTACTGATACTGCAACTTGGAGATATTCTCAGCATATTCATCCTCCTATTCTTGATCATACAGGGCATTACTTATGTACAGTTGCTGCAAAAGGAGATCCAGCTTTAGTTAAGCCTTTGCATTTAGGCAAACGAAATGGGAAAAATATAATTGTAAATCGACAATTACAAATTGCCAATGCTTTTGAAGAAATGGTTAGAGATTTTTCGCCTAAAATGCATAAAATTATCAGAAGTATATATGATAAATACGGGTATAATATTTCACAAAAAATAAATTCAGTATATCTTTCAAACACTACTTATATTTTAATGAAACCTATAGAATATATATTCTTGATTTCGCTTTATTTATTTTGTTATAAACCTGAAGAAAAAATAAGTCGACAATATCGGTGCTAAAAGGGTTAAGAAGAAATTTTTTAATCATATCACTTCTGAACAAACTCCTCTAACGCTTTAATCAAATTCGGAAAACTAGCAATGGCATTATTGCACAATACGATCAATGTTTTTTTGGTATTGAGTAGTCGAACTATTTGTGTTTTATATCCGGGATTATCTCCATTATGAGAAACATATTTATTTCCTTCTGCATCAACTTTTATATCCCAACCAAAACCGTAGTTTGATATTTTGCCATCGGTTAATTCTGCCGGTGTAAATGCTTCGTCTAAAGTTGATTGCTTCACCAATTGTTGGGTGTACAATGCCTGATCCCATTTTAATAAATCTTGCGCGGTTGAACTAATTCTACCGGGACCTTTTCTGTTGCCCAACCAAATTGTATAATTAGATGAAGGGAATGAATCTGCTCGAATAAATTCATTTTTAGATTGAACATAGATGTGTCCGAGTGCAAAATTCTTTACTGTTTTCTTTTCTTCTAATGTTCTTATATCCGTATCCCTCATACCCAATTTTTTAAAAATATTGGTTCTACAGAACTCAATAAAATCTAAGCCCCCAGCTTTTTCTGCAATGCTTGCCAATATTACATAGCCCGTATTGCTGTAATTGTATTTGCTACCTGGTTCAAATAATTTTTGAGGTTGATATCGATTTAAAAATTCTAAAATATCGTTGTTGCCTGCTACTTTATTTTTATCCCAATACTGGTCCATTATTGCCTGGTAATCGGGCAATCCACTTGTATGATTTAGTAAATTGCGAATAGTAATTCCTTTGTAGGGTATGTTTAAATATTGCGAAATAGAATCGTCGAAATTGAGTTTCCCTTTTTCTTGTAGCATCATTATTACCATTGCTGTAAACTGTTTGCTTACAGAAGCTAATTCAAAAATATCCGTCTTTTTTAATTTAGTTTGATTGGCAAATTCACGGTATCCATATGATTTTTCAAAAACAACTCGGCCTTTATCTGCGTATAAAATAACACCACTAAATTGATCGGCTTTTACAAAGGAGTCAATAATGATTTCTATATTTTGCGAATGGACGTTGAATACGCCGGTAAAAAGCATTCCAATACTTAGTACAAATTTCTTTAGCATAAATTATTATTGAATATTCTTAATGCTTTTGCCGCTTCTTGTTCCATTTACTTTTTCATTTTCAATTGCTAGTTCTCCATTTACCAAAACATATTTAAACCCAGTAGAGTATTGGTGTGGGCTCTCATAGGTTGATAGATCTTTAACAGTTGCTTCATCAAACAAAACGATATCAGCTGCAAATCCTTCTTGTAACAATCCTCGATTTTTTAATTGAAATTTTTGCGCAGGTAATGAAGTCATTCTTCTGATTGCTTCTTCTAATGAAATTACTTTTTCTTCACGAACGTATTTGCCCAATACCCTTGCATTGGTACCATAACCTCTAGGGTGAGGAGCTCCTTGTCCGTAAACACGAATGCCCGCATCGCTGGCAAACATGTTGAATGGATATTGCATAATGCGTTTAACATCTTCATCGCCCATACCATGAAAAACCATACTTGCACCGCCCAGTTTAATCATTTCCATTACTGTGTAGGCTTCTTCTTTGGCAGTATGTTTTTTTCCTTTTGATAAATTTACTTGCTCAATACTTTTACCGTTGTATGTAGTATCTGCTTTATAAGTGGCCACTACAGGGTAACTAAAATGTTTTAGTTTTCTTTTAGATAAACGTTTTATCATATAATCTGCTACTCTCTTTTGTGTTGCAGGGTCTGATAATCTTGCATTAATAGAATCTTGTCCGTCTGCTAAAACCCAATCTGGCATTAGCGTTCCTAGGTTGGTGCTGCTTGCGGTGTAAGGGTATTGATCAATGGTTACATCCATTCCTTCTTTGCGTGCGGCTACAATCATTGCAACAGTTTCTTTGCTTCTTCCCCAATTTTGTTGTCCGCTTAATTTAAAATGCGAAATCTCTACAGGCATTTTTGCTTCTCTGCCAATTAGAATAGCTTCTTCAATTGCATTAATTACGCTATCTCCTTCATCCCGCATATGACTTGCATAAACACCATTGTATTTAGATGCAACTTTTGCCAAGCGAATTATTTCTTCCGTTTTACTATAAGTGCCAGGTATATAAATAAGACCGGTACTTAATCCAACAGCACCATCTTTCATTGCCTTTTCAACTAGGGCTTCCATTTTTTGCATTTCTGCTTCTGTAGGGTCTCTAGTAACAGTTCCAATAACAGCTTTGCGAACATCATTGTGCCCGATTAAAGAAGCAATATTAATTCCCATTTTTATACTATCTAATCCTTCAAAATATTTTGCCAAATTAGTATTTGATCCGCCACAGTTTCCAGTAATAACTGTTGTAACTCCATCTAGTAAAAAATTATCTGCTTGCGGATTTCTTTTTTCATCGCCTTCACAATGGGTATGTACATCAATAAATCCCGGGGCAACAATTAATCCAGTAGCATCAATTGATTTAGTGGAAGTCCAACTATTTAGTTTGCCAATTTTCAGAATCTTTCCGTCTTTAATAGCAATATCTCCAATGAACCATGAATTTCCTGTTCCGTCTAAAATTTTACCATTTTTTAAAATAATATCGGCAGATTGAGCCTTTATAAATAATGGGAAGAAACTTAATATAACAATCGTTTTCATTTTCTAGTTTTAATTAAAATACCTAAGTTAAACTATTATTGTATAGTGTGTATTTCGCCCATCTCCATGAGGAGTTAAAATACCTAAAGATGTTAAATGTTGCAAGTCTCTTGTGGCAGTGGCTTTTGAAGTTTTAGTAATACTCATGTATTTTTTAGCACTCATCCCTCCAATAAATTCATTTAATTCTGTATCCAACATTTTTGTTATAACTTTTAGCTCTCTGTCATTAAGTATTTCTTTGTATGTTGAAAAAAATTTATTTTTTTGGATAGTATATTCAATTATTTGTTGAGCATCTATTTGTGCCACAAGAATTGTATCTACAAAGTACTTAAGCCATTTATCTATGCTTAAAGTTTTCTGTGATTCAGACAATTTACTATAATATATTTTTTTGTTTTTTTCAATTGCTGAAGATAGGCTTATGAATATATTGCTTCCTATTGTTTGGGATAATGCTTTTTCTGCAAGTATTCTACCAATTCTTCCATTGCCATCTTCAAATGGGTGAATGCTTTCAAAATACAAATGTGTAATGGCGGAGCGAATAGGTGCATTTTTTAATGCATATTTTCCATTTGGTGAAGTATCATTAAACCATTGTATGAATTGTTTCATCTCTTTAGGTACTATATTAGCTGGCGGTGCTTCAAAATACACTTTTTCTTTGCCAATTGCTCCCGAAACAACTTGCATGGTTGAGTTTTGTTCCCTCCATTTACCTGCATTTATTTTTTTATAATCTATGAAAAGTGTTTTATGCCAATTCAACATAACAAACTCTGTTAATGGATTATTGAATGATTTTCTTGCTTCTACTACTAGCGAAGCAATTCTTTTAGCATCCTTGTTTTTAACTTGTTTCTGTTTAATGCCAATTCCTAAATTATTGATGATGGAGGAAACAATATCTTCTTTACTATATATTTCTCCTTCAATAGCAGCTGTTTTTGAAGCTTCTTTACTAAGTAATTCAATTAATGTATCAGTTTGTTGCTTAGTGTCTATTGATTTTAAAAGCCCATTTAACAATCCTAATTGTTGAATAAAATTTAAAAATTGATCTTCAATGAGTTGAGGGTTATAGTTAAAATTAGGCCACTCAGGCATCTGCCAATTATACATATTGAGCCAATTAAATGAGTTATTCGGCTCAAATATAATCATTTTATGAGCTGAATATATTTTTTATTCGGCTCATAAATCCCTTCAATCTTGTTATCTTTGCCGCCCAATAATAAATTATGCTGAATAAGCTGGAAGGAATTAAAGCAAGGTTTGATCAAGTTGGTGTTGCACTTACCAACCCAGAAATTATTAATAACCAGAAAGAGTTCGGGGTTTACAGTAAGGAATATCGTTCTTTAGAGAAGATAGTTCAGCCTTATGAAGCTTATATAAGGGTATTAGCTGATCATAAATATGCCAAAGAAGCTTTGAATAGCAATGATGAAGAAATGCGAGAGTTGGCTAAGATGGAATTGCCAGAATTGGAAGAAAAGAAAGATGCTTTAGAAAAGGAATTGACCAAACTCTTAATTCCTAAAGATCCTCAAGATGATAAAAATGCCATTTTAGAAATTCGTGCAGGAACTGGTGGCGATGAAGCCAGTTTATTTGCGGGCGACTTGTTAGGTATGTATTTAAGGTATTGTTCAAAGAAAGGTTGGAAAACAGCAATAGTTACAGAAAATGAAGGAACAGTAGGTGGGTATAAAGAAGTAATTGTAGAAGTAACTGGTGAAGATGTTTATGGCACTTTGAAATTTGAGAGTGGTGTACATCGTGTTCAGCGTGTTCCAAATACCGAAACACAAGGTAGGGTGCATACTTCTGCTGCTACAGTAGCAGTAATGCCTGAGGCTGAAGAACTAGATTTTGAATTGAAGGAAAGTGACGTAAAAATGGAAACTGCAAGAAGTGGTGGTGCAGGCGGACAAAACGTAAATAAAGTAGAAACAAAAGTTTTCTTAACTCATATTCCTACAGGTGTTGTAGTTGTTTGTCAAACTGAACGTTCTCAATTAGGCAATCGCGAAAAAGCGATGACAATGCTTCGTACAAAATTATATGAAGAGCAGGTTCGTAAACAAGAAGATGAAATTTCTCGACAAAGAAAAACATTGGTAAGCACAGGAGATAGAAGTGCAAAGATTAGAACCTATAACTGGCCACAGGGAAGGGTTACGGATCATCGTATAGGATTAACTTCCTATAATTTAGATGCGGTTATTAATGGTGAAATAGAAGAGTTTATCGAATCATTACAAATGGCTGAGAACGCTGCTAAAATGGTGAATCAATAAAATTAATTGTTCTTTGTTTGGTTATCTATTTCTTTTAATTTCAATTCCCATTTCCAAGCTGTGTCCATCATTTCGGTGATACCGTATTTAATTTTCCATCCTAATTTATTTACTGCAGCATCATTGTTGGCATAAATGGCAACAACATCACCAGCTCTACGTGGACCAATTTCATAATTTAACTTAACGCCACTCACTTTTTCAAAAGTATGAATTGCTTCTAATACACTTACACCATCTCCTGTTCCTAAATTAAAAATATCACATGCGGTTTCATTTTTTTCATTTGCTAAATATTGAATAGCCAATGTATGGGCATTAGCTATATCTGAAACATGAATATAGTCTCTAACACAACTACCATCTTTTGTATCATAGTCATTGCCATGCACTTTCATTTTTGGCAATTTACCAATAGCAGTTTGTGTAATTGCTGGTACTAAATTTTGTGGTTTGCCAACAGGTAATTCTCCAATATTTATTGATGGATGCGCTCCAACAGGATTAAAGTATCTCAACAGGATAGTGTTGGTGGCAGTTGCTTTAGTAAAATCTCTTAAAATTACTTCACCCATTTGTTTGGTTGCGCCATATGGAGATTCTGCTGGTTTTATTGGAGATTTTTCGGTAACAGGAATTACATCGGGGTTGCCATACACTGTACAAGAGGATGAAAATACAATATTAGGCACGCCAAATTCTTGTACGCATTTTAATAAATTAATTAAGCCAATTAAATTATTTTCATAATATAAAATGGGCTGATCAACAGATTCGCCAACTGCTTTATATGCAGCAAAATGAATTATACCATCAATGTCGGTATGTTCCATAAATACTGCTTGAGTTTCATCGAAATTTTTTAAATCAACAGAATAATTTTTAATTTTTTTTCCTGTAATTTTTTCTATTCCATTTAAAGCAATATTGGTTGATCTAGAATAGTTGTCAATTGAAATAACATCAAACCCATTTTCTATAAGATCTATAATTGTGTGAGAGCCAATATATCCACAACCTCCTGTAACCAAAATTTTTGCCATAAAATAAATTATGACACAATATAAAACGATAATCTGAAATGAGTTGTTGTAATTAAACTATTTGACAAATAATT
>JBKJQV010000025.1:0-32985 GCA_046593815.1 Sediminibacterium sp.
ATTTAAAGAGCAATGCAATTGCTCTAATTAAAGATTTACAACTTGTTGGCAAAGGATGCGGACAAACAAGTCGTATAGATGCTTTACGCAATGCCATTGAGAAAGCACAACAATTTAAATTCAATTTATCGGATGCCGTACTTGCATCTGATGCTTTTTTCCCTTTTAATGATTGTGTAGAAATTGCTCACAATGCAGGTATCAAAGCTTTTATACAACCAGGCGGGTCGGTAAGAGATAAAGACAGTATAGAGTATTGTGTAAACCATCAATTAGCAATGGTGATAACAGGTACAAGACATTTTAAACATTAAACAGATTGACCACTAAGCAGAAAGCATATTTTGCGCTAGCTATAACTAGTACCATTTGGGGAACAACCTGGATTGCCAGTAGAATGGCTGTTCAAAGGGTACCTGCTTTAGAAGTTGCTGCAATTAGGCAAGCAATAGCTGGTTTATGTTTTACAGGATTTTTTTTATTAAAGGGAGAAAAAATACCTTCATTAAAAGAAATGATATGGATGGCGGGAATGGCCATTTTACTCTTTGTTTCTGCAAACGGATTTGCAACTGTTGGGTTAAAATATATTTCAAGTGGATTAGGTGCTTTAATTGCAGCCTTGTATCCTTTAAGTGTGGTTCTTATTGAACGTGTGTTTTATAAAAATACAAAAATCACTTCCTACACTTTTTTAGGAATCGCTTTAGGTATAGTTGGAATAGCTTTCGTATTTTATGAAAATGCTTTCCATCATCATTCAGAAGGATATATTATTGGAGTTGTTTTTTCTGTAATTGCTATGTTAAGCTGGAGTGTAGGAACCATTTTTATTGCAAGGAAAAAAAACAATATTAACCCCTACTTTGCAACAGGTTGGCAAATGCTTTTTGGATCAACAATGCTTTTTATAATGGCTGGCATTTCTGGAAATTGGATACCCATTAATGAAATCCCTATTAGTACATGGAAAGCAATTGCATACCTCGTTTCAATGGGTTCAATTCTAGCATTTGTAGCTTTTATTTATACAATGAAACACCTCGAGCCATCTATTGCTGCTTTGTATGCCTACATCAATCCAATTGTAGCAATTTTAATAGGATCTGTTTTGGTGAACGAAGTACTTACTTTAAATATCATCATTGGAACAATCATTACATTATTGGGAGTTTACATTGTAAATCAAAGTTTAAAAAAAGAAAGAAAAGCATTGGTAGAATCTATAGAGTAGTTTATCTCGTACCATTTCTTAATAAAAAATCGGCATACAAATCCTTCCATTCTTTAAATGCAACTTGATCGGTTAAAAAATTATTATGAAATATAGTAATAAACTCTCCGCCTAACTTTCTAACTGTTTCAAAATAATATTGCAAGTCGGCACTTGCTTTATCAATAGCAATTCTTTCCTGAAAAATAGCTGTAGCATCCATATAACAAAAAGAATGTAAAACAAGTTCAGTTACTTTATTTTTTGTTAGATCAAACCAATGATGTGGCTTGGCATACGAAGCCCTAAAACCATTGATAGTAGGGTATCCCATGGAATAATCATTGTTGATTTTTGCATGAATTAGCTCTCGATAAGTATTAGGAAATTCAATTTTAATATAATGATTTCGTGATGCATTAACTTCTTTACTTATTAAATTTTTGAGTTGTTTAATTTCATTGTTTAATATCCCTTTATTTGTAGTTGATTGAATAGAAGGATGAATTCCTATTTCATATTTTTTTGAATGGTTTTTTATCAAAAATTTTACTGCCGCAGAACTTGGATCAATATTTTTATCCAACCCCTTTTTATTTGCTGCTACTAAAAAAAAGTAAATTGGTTTTAATTGTAAGCTACTATGCAATAAATCTAACCACTCATAAATATCATAAGGGTCTTTCTTTGCTCCACCCAATACTTGTAATCTTTCAGCCACTGCATCCCTGTTCCCTCTAATAAAATCTCTAAAAAAGCCAAAAACGTTTCTTACAAAACTATGATTAGTATAGCTATATGCAATATCAATATCATAGGTAGGAATAAACGTCCAAGTTTCATCAGTATTAAATAATGAATAATATTTTAAAGGAATCTGCTTCATCCATAATTGTATTACTGGCTGATGGAGGAAATTTTTGTTAAACGCTAGGCTATTTGTGTGACTATACCTTCCTAGTTCATCTTTTATATGTGGTAGATATTCTTCGTAGCGGGTTAACAAATAAAAAGATGCTGCAAAAATATCGAATGGAATACTTCCATTTGTTTTAAAAAATACAGTTAAGCCCTCCCATTCAAAACAATCAATAGCTTGTTCTTTTATCTCTTCTTCTTTTAATAATCCATGTGGTATAATCCACATAGATTCATTATCTAATTGTTCGGTTGAATAGATAATTTTACTATCAGTATATTGTAGGAATTCTTCTTTTGAGTTAGTTAAAGTTACTTTTGGAGTAATTAATATATTAGTAATATAGGCTAATCTATTGCTTAATGATTGAGCATAAATCATTATAGGTGCACTAGTTGCTAATGTTTCTCCTTCCACAATTCATTAAATGTTTTTTTGCTAAAAACAAGGTCATTTCTATGAGCAGTCCACCCTTTAAAAACTTTATTCACTACCCAATTTTTTATTTTGGCATTTGTAGCATTCATCATAATTCTATTTAAGCTAGCAGTTTTCCATGCCTTCCATGCAAGCCGCTCTGCAATTGTACTGGCACCTTGTACTACAGCTTCATGTCTATTATCTAATAAAAGTTCGTGAAGATTAATTCTAACCGGACAAACTTCGGTGCAATTACCACAAAGAGAAGATGCATTGCTCAAATGTTTATATTCTTCAATACCGCTTAAATAGGGTGTAATAACCATCCCAATTGGTCCACTATAGGTAGTTTCGTAAGAGTGACCACCTATATTTTTATAAACCGGACAAGCATTTAAACATGCTCCACAACGTATACAATACAATGCTTCTCTAGCAGTAGTATTTGCTAGCAAATTGGTTCTACCATTATCTAATAAAATCACTATCATTTCTTCTGGACCATCAGTTTCATTGGGTTGTTTTGGTCCAGCTATTATTGTATTGTAAACAGTAACTTTTTGTCCGGTTCCATAAGTAGATAATAATGGCCAAAATAAAGAAAGGTCATGAACAGAAGGAATTACTTTTTCAATTCCAACAATTATTATATGTGTTCTAGGCCAAGCAGAACTGAGCCTTGCATTACCCTCATTTTCTGTAACTGCAATAGCGCCAATATCGGGTAGTATAAAGTTTGCACCTGTAACACCAATTTCTGCCTGAACATATTTTTTTCTTAAGTTAATTCTAGCAACCATCGTTAACTCTTCTGGAGTTAATCCGCCTGGTGTTCCCAATTTTTGAGCAAATAATTTTGCTACATCTTCTTTGCTCTTATGCATTGCTGGTGTAACAATATGATAGGGAGCTTCACCATCTAATTGCTGAATATATTCTCCTAAATCTGTTTCAACACTTTCAATTCCTTTTGATTCTAAAAAGCTGTTTAAATGAATTTCTTCTGTAACCATACTTTTACTCTTCACCAATGTTTTGCATTGCTTTTGCTTACAAATTTCTCCAATATAATCCAATGCCTGTTCCCCATTTTCTGCCCACAAAACTTTAGCTCCTCTTACAGTAATTTTTTTCTCAAATTCTTCTAAATATTTATCAAGGTTTTCAATAGCGTCCCACTTTTTATTCTTAGCAGCTTCCCTTGCCGCCATTATATCAGAAAATTGTTTTTTACCGATAGGCACTACAGCATTGTATTTACCAATATTAAAATTAATTTTTCTGCGATGATCTAAGTCTGCAGCTTTAATAGTGCTTTTAGCTATGAATGATGCAGCGTTGTTACTCATTGATTTTATTTTTTTTTATTTGCTCTGCAGTTGCACTAAGTGTATTATAAAACGCTTCGCCATATTTTCTGATCAATGCGTCTTTCAGAAAAATATAAACTGGCACTTTTAATTTCTTACCCAAATTGCAACCCGATTTACACAGGTCGGTTCGGGGTTGATAATTAACATATTCAATTTCTGGATCGCGTTTACTTTTTTTAATAAGGATGGGAAATAGGTGACAACTCAAAGGTTTTTTCCAATCAAGTTTGCCATCATAATATGCTTGTTCAATTCCACATTTAATTATCCCTTGATCATCTTTTAATCCATATGCACAAATGCCCCCATTAATTGTTGGGGTAACCCACCCGAATTCCTGATCAAAAACATATTTACCTACTCTTTTTACTTCTGCTATTCCTT
Source organism: Sediminibacterium sp. (assembly GCA_046593815.1). Classification (GTDB taxonomy): domain Bacteria; phylum Bacteroidota; class Bacteroidia; order Chitinophagales; family Chitinophagaceae; genus Sediminibacterium. The sequence continues at coordinate 4,310 of JBKJQV010000025.1, forward strand.
CTTTGGTCATATATGGTTTAATCACATCATAAAATTCGTCAAGTTTTTTTAGTTCCCATTTTTCCATTGGTGCACCTGCATCTCCATCTTCACAACATCCACCTTTACATTTGTTTAAATCACAAACAAATTGTTCGGAAACAACATCATCACTCACCAACACATTATCAATAGCAATCATCCTTTAAATATATTTGTGTAAAGATAAGTCAATTATAAACTATGGCTATTTGTTACGCCATTTAAAAGTATTGATCAAATGTTTAACGTCTTCAATAAGAAATTGGTTCACTATACCTAATGAATCGGCATTGGGGGCTGCATCAAAATACAATGCCCCTCGTAAAAAATGTTTGGTTGAATCAGTTAAAAAGAATTGATTGGCTGTTGCTACATCTCCTCCAACGGTAAAAAAAACACCATGTATTTGGTTAGCAGTAGCGATCAATGAATCGTTGATTGAATATGCTTTTGAAGTATGTTTACTTGTAAGTGCAAAAGATTGTTTTTTTAAAGTATCGAAAACATGTTTTGCATCAATATTTTGATAGGTAATATGAATTTTACCACTCAAAGAAGGGAAATTGATATTAATCCACCATGGATTTTCTGTTGCTTGCTCAAAATAGGTACTGTCTTTGGTAATTATACCATATACAGGATACTCAAAAGTATATGGGTAACCGGGTTGATTAAAAAGTTGGTACTTTTTTTCTGGAAAGGGTATATTAAAATAGCCCGTTGGCTTTGGAGTAAATGTACTATTGCAGGAAGATGCTAAAAGTGCAAAACTAATAGCCCAAAAAAAAATGCAATAATGCAATAACGGTAAATTAGAAAATACTTTATTTTTCATTTGAAAATTCTACTCGCTATTATTCTCTTTGTTAATGGTCATCTTAATTTTATTAATCCTATTCTTGGCTACTTCCATCACTGTAAAATCAAAATCACCAGTACTAACAACAGATGCAGCTAATGGTATTTCACCCGCAATTTCTAAAACTAAACCAGCTAAAGAATCACTTTCCCCTTTTATAGTATCAAAAGTATCTGCCGAAAGATTCATCACTTTGCATACATCATTAATCATTGTTTTCCCTTCGAAAATAAAATTAAAGTCATCTATTTTTTTATACCCAACTTCTTCTTCATCAAATTCGTCTTTAATATCACCTATAATTTCTTCTATAATATCTTCTAAAGTAACTATTCCACTAGTGCCACCAAACTCATCAACAACAACAGCAAAATGAATTCTTTTCGATTGAAATTCATTAAGCAAATCTTCAATTAGTTTTTGTTCATGTACAAAATAAGGTGGTCGTATAAGGCTTATCCAGTTAAAGTCGTCTGCCTGATCTAAAAATGGCAACAAGTCTTTAGTATGAATCATACCAGTAACATTATCCAATTCTTCTTTAAATACTGGTAGGCGGCTGTAATGCAATTCACGAACTACTTCTACCAATGCTGCAAAACTTGTTTCTTCATCAATTCCATGAACATCAACCCTGGTTTTCATCACTTGTTTCACGGTGATATTTCCAAATTTTACAATTCCTTTTAAAATATTTTTTTCATTTTCGGAAGCAGTATTTTCTGTAGTAATGTCAATTGCATGATCTAGTTCTTCTAAACTATAAGCTCCATTTGTTCGGGTAGATAACTTTCTTTCAATTACATCAGAAAACTTTACCAATCGTTTACTTAAGCCAGAAGTTAAATAAGTAATAAATTGAACTATCCCTCCAAAGTCTTTTGCAAATCGAATATTATTTTGAGTTGCCCATACTTTAGGCATTACTTCTCCAAACAATACCAACACAAATGAAACAGCAATCACTTTAATTACAAATTCAATCCATACAGCATTAAACTGTTCGAAGTTGAACATTTCATCAATTAATAAATTTGAAATGATAATGATAGAAATATTAATAAAACTATTTGAAATTAGTAAAGAGGCTAATAATATTTTTGGCTCTTCTAACATCTCTACAATTCTATGATAAGGCGCTTGCTGTTTAGATCTTAAATTATTGATGTCTTTATGTGTTAGAGAAAAAAAAGCTACTTCAGCACCAGCTAAAACAAATGAGAGAAATAGAAGAAATAATAACAATACTATCAGTACAGTTGTTCCCTGGGCTTGAATGGCGGATAACAAATAAGTTGAAGATATAAATACAGAAACAGGGTGGTAATCCAAAATAGATTGTTTAAGTTGAAAAATAACTAAGCATTAATTGCTTGGTTTTTTTGAATAATTGCAAAACTATCATTTCTTCTACAATTAAAAGGGAAGTGATTCTTCTGAATCAGGTAAACTAGTAGCACCATCGCTAAACCCTTCTAAACCATCCCCAAATGTATTACTGCCAGCACCGTCGATCCTTTTATCGAGCATAATTAAATTATCCCCTACTATTTCTGTAGCAAACTTCTTATGCCCTTCTTTATCCTCCCAGCTTCGAGTTCTTAATTTACCCTCTACATATATCAAACTGCCTTTATGCAGGTACTTTTGCGCTAATTCTGCTAATCCTCGCCACAATACTACTGTATGCCATTCGGTTTGAGCAACCAATTTTCCAGTACGATCTTTATAAGTTTCAGTTGTTGCCAATGGAAATTTAGCCACTGCAATATTTCCTTCTAATTGTTGTATATCAGGATCTTTACCCAAATTACCAATCAACATTACCTTGTTTACGCCTCGCATAAATGTATATTTTAGGTATTAAATGATCCGTAAATTAAAAATACCCATTTTTTGCTATAATTAATGGGTTCTTTAAAGATAGCATTTGTTAATTGTTTTCTTCAAAATAAGCTGTCATTAATCGAGGGAATGCCAACTGTTTAAATTTAGCATTACTTACCCAACTTAAACTTTCTAATGAAGTTGGAATTGAGGGTAAATTAATATGAATAAAGTTCCCAGTAATTTGTTGATGGGTGAGTTGCTGTTTTCGCATATTAGAGATACTAACAATACTTGCCTTTTTAATGCCTAGTTGATTATTTAAAAATTGTTGGATATTGCTTTCATTCCACTCTCTCGACTTATCTGATTCAACTAAAAAAAACTCATACAATCCCTGCCATATATCTTTACTACTTCTTTGTATTACTCCAATTTTTCCATTGTGATTAAAAATAAAATAATAAAACCATCTTAGTTTTTTATTGATCGTTTTTGTTTTTACAGGCAAATTATTAACTCGCCCAGATTCAATTGCAGCACAGGTTTTATGTAGTTTACAGGTTGTACATGAAGGCAATGCTGGCTTACAAATGGTAGCTCCAAAATCCATGATTGCTTGGTTATACAAGCCCGCTTCTTTAGGAGGCAATAATTGATTGGCCAACTCCGTAAAAAAATATTTTCCAGTTGTTGTATCAGTTGGTACATCAATACCAAAATACCGAGCAATTACTCTAAACACATTCCCATCTACCACGGCATATGGTAAATTATAGGAGAAAGAAGCAATGGCTGCAGCTGTATAAGGACCAACACCTTTTAGTTGAAGTAGTTCCTCGTAATTAGTAGGAAAAATACCACTTAACTCAAATGCAATATACCGAGCAGTAAATAATAAGTTTTTACACCTTGTATAATAACCCAAACCCTCCCACATTTTGTATACCTCCTCGTCTTTAGCGTTAGCTAGTTTAACTACTGTTGGATAACGTTCTATAAAACGGTTGTAATAGGCCAGTCCTTGCTCTACCCTTGTTTGTTGTAAAATTATTTCACTCAACCAAATCTTGTACGGGTCTTTTTGTCCCTTCCAGGGCATTTGTCGGTCATTATTTACCTTATTCCAATGCATTAGCGTCTTGGTAAACAAGCTTTTAGCTGCTTTTGAAGGTAATATTTGTATGTTTTTAATAGAACTTGACAATTTTAAAGGAGAATTTTAAATATATAATCAATTTAATAACTGTAAGTGATTGAATTATTTGGTAGATGGAGTAAAATTTGATAAAATTAGTCTTATCTTTCTTGTATTATTCAACATTTTTAATTTACTTTAAGAACCAATAATGGAAAAAAATAGATTCAAATGAGAAAATCAGATCTCATCAACAATATTTCCGAAAAAACAGGCATTCCCAAAGTGGATGTTTTGGTTACATTAGAAACCATGTTTAAAGAGGTAAAAGATAATTTATCTCAAGGTCAAAACATTTATATACGTGGGTTTGGAAGCTTTATTACCAAAAAAAGGGCAGCAAAAATTGGTAGAAATATCAAGAAAAATATTGCTGTTGAAATTCCAGAACATTTTATCCCCGCATTTAAACCCGCTAAAGAATTTGTTAGCGAGGTAAAAAGCAAGCGCAAGTAAACTACCTTTGCGAAAATTGTATTTCTAAGTGAAAAAACAACAATATATTCTTGCTGGTATATCCGTTATTATTTGTTTAGGCCTCTATATTGGAGGCAGAACCGTGCCAATTAAGAGCAATACTATTCATTCTGCTGCTGACGGTCATGATCATTCCATTGAAAAAATAGATTTCAAAAAAGATATTCTCGCTGAAGCTAAGCTGAAATTAACCCAAGAGCAGAATCAAAGAATATCTATATTAGAAAATTCGGTTATACGAGGAGATGTAAATGAGCAACAAATTCATGTTTACCATCAACTAGCAAGATTCTGGAAAGATTCGGTTCAATTGTTTGAACCTTATGCATTTTATACTGGAGAAGCTGCGAAGTTGGAAAATAATGAAAAAAACCTCACCTTTGCCGCCCGCTTGTTTTTAGATAGACTAATGGCGACGGAAAATCCTTCCATGCAAACATGGTTGGCAAGTAATGCAAAAGTTCTTTTAGAAAACGCACTGAAAATCAATCCTGCAAATGATTCTAGCAAGATTGGACTAGGTGCCTGTTATATATTCGGCAACATCAGTAGCAACCCTATGGAGGGCATTTTACCAGTGCGGGAAATAGTACAACGAAACCCTGGAAATGTATACGGACAGATGGTACTTGGCCTTGGGGGCAAGAAAAGTGGTCAATTTGATAAAGCAATTGAACGTTTTCAAGCAATTCTCAAAGTTGATCCTTTGAATGTTGAAGCAATTTTTAATATTGCCGAATCATATGATCAAAAGGGAGATAAAGCCAATGCAATTGTTTATTACGAAAAAGCAAAGCAGCTAGTTAGTATCCCAGAAGCAAAAGAAGAATTGAATAAAAGAATCATAGAGTTGAGAAAATAATTTATTGTTTAACTATTTAAAAATGTCTTGGTATGCCTTGTGGTAAGAAAAGAAAGCGTCATAAAATTGCGACGCACAAAAGAAAAAAACGTTTAAGAAAGAATCGTCATAAGAAGAAGAATAAATAATTCAACTTCTATTGCCATAAAATTAAGTGCATTGAAACTTCTGTTTCAGTGCATTTAATACTTATCTACATTCTATCGCTGAATCCTTTATTAGCTGCAACTTTACTTCCTTTCTCTCCTTCTTTACAGCGATGATTTATAGCGTAAGTAGATATCATTTCCCGCAATTGGGTAAGTGAATGTATATTTTAAAGTTGCCATAGTGAACAAAGAACTGATTATAAATTCAGCTCCAACCGGTGTTGAAATAGCTTTATTAGAAGATAAAAAACTGGTTGAACTGCATACGGAAAATACCGACATGAATTTTGCTGTTGGTGATCTTTACTTGGGTAAAGTAAAAAAATTAATACCCGGATTGAACGCTGCATTTATTGATGTTGGTTTTGAAAAAGATGCGTTTCTGCACTATACCGATTTAAGTCCGTATGTAAAGTCGATTATTAAATTTACCCAAATGGCTATGAATGACAAAGAGCCAAATGGATTTGATTTTGCTAAGTTTCAAATTGAACCAGAAATAGTAAAAACCGGAAAAATTAATGAAGTATTAAATGGCAAACCCAATGTGTTGGTTCAAATTTTAAAAGAACCAATTGCTGCAAAGGGACCAAGACTAAGCTGCGAAATTTCTTTACCAGGGCGGTTTGTTGTGGTTACTCCGTTTAATGAAATCGTTGCTGTTTCTAAAAAAATTCATTCTTCAGAGGAACGCAAACGTTTACAAAAAATTGTTGAAGCAATTCGACCTAAAAATTTTGGCATCATTGTAAGAACTGCAGCCGAAGGAAAAAGTACTGCAGAATTGCATCAAGATTTATTGAGTATTACAGAAAGCTGGAAAAATATTCAGGAAAAACTAAAGGATGCTGTTGCACCTATTAGAATTTTAAGTGAAGAAACAAAAACCACAAGCATACTTAGAGATTTATTAAGCGCAGATTTTAATAAAGTAGTTGTAAACGATAAAAGTTTATTTACGATTACTCAAAACTATATACAACGAATAGCTCCAGATAAAACAGATATTGTAAGTCTATACCAAGGCAATGGATTACCCATTTTTGATCATTACGGAATTACTAAACAAGTAAAATCGTCTTTTGGCAAAACCGTAAATTTACCAAGTGGTGCTTATTTAATTATAGAACATACGGAAGCCCTTCATGTGGTTGATGTAAATAGTGGTTACAAAAGTGTGAGTAATAATCAAGAAGAGAACGCGCTACAAACCAATATGGAAGCGGCTGAGGAGATTTCACGTCAATTACGATTGAGAGATATTGGTGGTATTATTGTGGTGGATTTCATAGATATGAAATTGCCCGATAATAAAAGAAAAGTACAGGAAGCAATGGAAGGTTTTATGAAAACCGATAGAGCCAAACATGCTGTATTACCTATTTCAAAATTTGGGTTGATGCAAATTACACGTCAGCGAATGCGCCCTGAAGTAAATATAAATACTTCAGAAGATTGTCCGGTTTGTAATGGTACTGGTAAAATTACTTCTACATTATTGTTAGAAGATGAAATAGAAAAACGTTTGTATTATCTAACTTCTCATGCTCATAAAAACTTAACATTAACAGTACACCCAATAGTTTATTCGCATTTAACAAAAGGATTTTTTACAAATATTGTTAAGAAATGGACTAAGAAATTTAAGACCAAGATTAAGATTAGTCAAAACACGAATTATCATATTATTGAATTTCGTTTTTTCAATGAACATGAAGAGGAGATAAAACTATAAGCTATTATAATAATTAAAAACAGCAGCTAAGTATTCTTCATTTTTAAATGAACCTTTATTTTCTTTAATGAAGGCTTCTACTTTGTTTCTGTTTTTATATAAAACTTGAAGTACAGATTCTTTATCTCTTTTAAATCTTGACATTTCACCATTTTGAAATGTGAAATAATCCTCAGAAATTGCAAAGTCTTTTGCAATTTCTCCAGATAATTCATTTGTACGAGTGTCTATTTTCTTAACCATAGATTTTACCAATGCAATCTTTCCATCAGCTATTATTAGGCAGAATTCTTTTGCTTTATGGTTATCTATTGCTGGCAATCCTTCACGGAATAAATAATGTTTTACACCATTCTCTGATGTATCAACTAAAGTGAGGTCTTTTACAAAATCACTGCCTATGATGCCCTCTTCTTTATTGGGTGAAAGAAAAGTAATTTCATGCATCACCAAATCTAATTTCAGCGGAACATCAATAAATTTTCTACCGTTCTTCAATTCAATTGATCCAAATCTAAAATCCTTAAATAAATAGGGAGTACCATCAACATCAATATATTTAGCAGCTACAGGCCTGCCATTAACATCTTTGATAAATATTTGGTTATCCCATTTGCCAAAATTTTTACCAATTTCGTATTGGGCAGCTAATGGCAAGTTTAGCAAAACAAACGAAACTATTAAAACGACAATTCTAGTAATCATTGGTTTTAATTATTAAATAAAGTTACCAAACATTTATAACAAAAAGCAGGCCCCAAAAATGGGGCCCGCGAACTTAAAATTAAACAAGAGAAAATAGAGACTCTTTATTGTTTAGGATTTACAACTGGGGCACTACCAGCAGCTGCTGGATTATACGCCAATTCATTATCTGGAACATCCCAATAATCTAGAAATCCGTATTTGATTGTAGCATTTGTATTCAATGTATTTGCGGTTCCAGTAAGAACCACACAACCAGTGCGAGACTTAGAAGGGTCTATAATGTCGTATCTACGAGCATCATAGAAAGAAAGTCCTTTGAAACCCAAAGCAACTCTTCTTTCTCTTCTTAATATTTCTGCAGCATCAGCCTGTGTTTGAATAGGTAAAATTGCAGCTAAGCCAGCACCTTGGTAGGTTCTTACCGCATCAATTAGTGCTAAACCAGAAGCAATATTTACTGGTCCGCCTTGACGAATCAAAGCTTCTGCTTGCATCAAAGCATTCTCTTCATAACTTCCGCAAAGAGTAATTTCATTGGCACCTGAGGCAGAATTAGCATAAACTATTGCACCTGCTACATTATTACCACCATTAAATAAAGTATAACGAGTATTAAAACTATTACCACGATCTTGGTTTAAATTACCTACACCAGCATTCAAAGTACGTATGTTATTAGTATAACGTTTATCGCCAGGATAAAATTCCTGAACAAAACGCTCACTCAATTTATAAGTATTGGTTGAACTTGAAGTAGATTGAACTTTATCTGCGATAGTTGTACCTAAGAAGTCGCCATTAGCATCAGTTCTTCCAGTAAATACTGGATCTGAAGATGTAATACCGTTGCTAGTAAGGGTTTGAACAGTTGCCCATTGAGCAGGCGTCATTGCAGAAACTAAAGTGTTTACAACAATATTTCTAGCACGCATGGTATTGATATTACGAATCCAAGCAGCATTTGATGGAACTTTCCCTTTTCCTATTTGCAAATAAGCAGGAATTAACCCAGACAAAGTGCTAGTATAATCCAATGTTGAAGTAGCTGCATTAATATTGGTTACCGCTCTTGCAAAGTTTGCCTCAGCTTCGGCCAAAATCGCCTCTTTTGTTACATAATTTCCGTTGGTAGTACCATTTACTCCAGTATTGATTATCCCTGCATAATAAATAGAACCAATTCTAGAATAGGCATAACCTCTCCAGAAATTACACCAAGCTTTAACTGTTGCCAATTTGGTTGCAGCTGCAGCAGTTCCGCCGCTAAAAGCAGTTTTACTTGCAATGTCTTCAACAGAGTTTGCTGAAGTAATCAAGTTATACATATAAGCCCACTCATAATAAAGCGTATTACCTCCACCTTGTGCATTTTTGTTAATTGTTCTTATAAGTGCATATTGGGTATTTGGAGTACCTGGATTGAGTATGGTGCTAGTACCACCATCTGTAATTACTGCATTAGGACAGCCTATCTGGTTGATAAATGCATTTGCAGCTTCAACACCAATAATGTCTCCCATCATTTCATGAAAACCTGTTGCGCCTGACCAAAAACGGCCATATACACCATCAGAAGTTTTAAGTGCATAGAAGCCATTAAAATAAATGCCTCCTTGACCCAAAGAAAGTACGCCTGATTCACTAGCAGCACTTTGTGGGGTCGGTTGATTTGGGTTGGATATGTCCAAGTCTTTTTTGCAAGAGCTAACTCCTAACGTAAGACCAAGTAATCCAATTAATATTTTATTCTTATTCATTCTATATATTTTTAACGTTATCAATTAGAATCCAAAGTTTAAGCCAACTGAGTAAGCCTTTGTGTTAGGTATTGTATTGTGGTCAACCGCACGGTCGAATGATGAGTTGCTTGAACCAGAACTAACTTCAGGATCATAACCTGTGTATTTGGTAAATGTAACTAGGTTACGACCTGACACTACTAATTGCAATTTTGTAAAATATTTTAGCTTAAATGCTTTAGCAAAATCAAAAGCCAAAGAAATATTTCTTAAACGCCAGAAAGAAGCATCTTCATAAAAGTAATTCTTAGTACCATTGAAAGCACCAGCTTGATATACTCCACGATAAAATGCAGTATAGGCTTGAGTTGTGCCATCAATATTAATTGCTTGTGTATAATCACTATGAATACCATCACGATACATCCAAGATTTTGTTTGGTTGTATAAATGAGAACCATTAACCCAATCCCACTGCATACTAAACTCTAGATATCTTTTAAAAGAAAGATTATTAATAAAGCTCATGTTGAATAGAGGGTTTGGATCTCCAAAGCTAAACTGACCAGGAATATTGTAAGGACGCTTTGTTGCTTTTTCTATCACCCAACCATTACTACCAACTGTGTACAATCCTTTTGAAGCAGCTGGAATAGCTTCTAAGCCAGTTGCAGGATTAATTGCATTTAAATCGTGGATAAATAAGAAGCCAAATAATTGACCGATTTTTTCACCTGCTTTCAATACATAGTTTGAACTACCTGCAGCAGAAGTTACAACTACTTGTTGTCCACTTGTAGAAGTAATTTCAGATGTTTGTTTGCTAAAATTAGTTGTCATATCCCAAGTAAAATCTTTCTTAGATAAGATACCTAAGTTTAAACTTGCTTGAAAACCACTTGAACCCAATCCAAATGCGTTATTAATAACTGTACCTAAACCAGATGAAGGAGCTGCGTCAACACGATAAATTGCATTGTCTGTAGTACGTTTCCAGTAAGTAGCAGATAAACTTGCATTTCTTAACCAAGCACCTTTTAAGATATTAAATCCTAAATCAATTCCATATTCCTGCTCTTTTGAAATTTCCACTTGAAGAGCTGGGTTAGGGCTAGAAGTAGGGAAAGTAAATTGGCTAGCTTGTCCTAAGTTATTTGCTCCTAAAACAGGAAAACGTTGGAAAGCACCTGGCTGAATACCAGCTTCACCATAAGCAGCTCTTAGTTTAAAAGCATTGATTACTTTAGAAACAGAAGAATTCTGCCAGAAATTAAAACGATCAATATTTAAATATGCATCAGCACGAGGAAAGGTTTGTGCAGTTTGTCCTGAACCGAATGCAGAAGAATAATCACTTCTTACACCAACGGAAACACCAGCTATATCACCATATTCAAAACGTTGATTTACCAAGAAACCATAAGTAATGAACGGTTGAACATAATCACTTATTACTTTGTAAACACCTGCTTGAGAAGCGTTCCATGGAGTATATGCTGGTGCATCATAACCATAAGAAGCAAAGCGCTTATAAACATTTTTACGATAATCATATGCAACTTGTGTACTTGATTTGATTGGGATTTTAATTTTAAAATCTTTTTCAAAATCAAAACGTGCTGTAGCAGTAGCTATAAAGTTTTGGAATGTAGTTTTATCATTGTAGTTGTCTATTTCTCCTGTTGTACTACCATCACCTGCTGCGTTAGGGTTGAAGTTACTCAAGAAATATTGTTGGTCAACCAAATTTTTATTGAATTGTTGATTCTCATAACGATAAGTAGTTTCTTGGAATTGATAGTTAAGACCATATTTAGCATCCAACTCTACAAAACGACTGAACTTATAGTTTAAATTGATATTTTGTAAAACATCAATAGATGGAATAGATGTACTACTATACTGATTTGTAGCATTTGGATTTGAACCATTTACACCAGCAGCACCGCCATAATAAATACCATAATTACCATCTAAATCCTTCTGATTGTAATTTGCAAATGGACGGGTATTATTTAAAGCAAATAATATACCTCTTCCAGACTGATCATTCAAAGTATTCTTAGTATAAATCAACTGAGTAGTTGAAGTTAGGGTTAATCCTTTTGCTATTTCAAATTGCAATTTGCTTAATAAGTTAGAACGAGAATAATCACCATTTCCTACAAAGTTTCCTTGTTGTTGGTTATTAGAAGCAGACAATAAGAAATTCATTTTGTCTTTGTTTCCAGAAACAGTAATAGAATTATTCAAAACCTGTCCCTTTTGAAAGAACATTGCATAATGATCATAGTATTGTAAATTCTTATCGTAAGCTTTATCTGCAAAACTAGTTAAGCTCAAAGCATTATACTGCACATTGGCAGAATAGCCTAATGTAGCAGGATCTAAAGTTAAAGGTGTACCACCGCTTGAAATAACTTCATTATTAGCATTAGTAACAAAAGCATGTTTATCTGCTTTACGAACATTACCAATGTTTAATAATTCATTACTTGTAGCACTTGAACTGAAATCAACATTAATTTTACCAGATTTTGCTTTCTTAGTAAACAATTGAATTACACCATTAGCACCTTGTGCTCCATATAAAGATGCTGCTGCTGCACCTTGTACAACTTCAACACGCTCAATAACATTTACATCAATTGATCCAAGATCAGTTGCACCTACTTGAATACCATCCATCAAAATCATTGGAGAAGTACCACCCTGTACTGAATTTATACCACGTAATAAGATATTTAAACGTTGACCAGGGTTACCATTTGTACTAGAAATTTGTGCACCTGCAATCTGACCAACTAATTGTTGGCCAATACTAGCGGTTGGTACCTTTACTTGATTGGCAACATTTACAGCTTCTACAGAAACGCCGAGTTTCTTTTTAGAAGTTGCTACTCCAACTCCCGTTACTACTACTTCATTCAAAGCTCTAGTATCGGTATTTAGCTTCACCAATAAATTAGTGGCATTTGCAACTACTTCTTGGTTTTCATAACCAATAGTAGAGATTATCAGGGTAGCACCTGATTTTACTTTAATAGAAAAAGAGCCGTTCGCATCGGCACTAACACCATTTTTGGTGCCTTTTTCTAAAACAGAAGCCCCAGCAAGAGCATTCCCTTTGTCGTCTACTACTTTTCCAGTAATAGAGGTTGTTTGAGCTAATCCGGTCGCTAAAACGAATAGAAAAGCGCATAAACTCATCAGCAGTTTTTTTCTCATGTTGTTATTTTTAAGTAAATAGAACCATTAATCAGGCTATTTGACCACTCAAATATCGAATTAGCTGCTCGTAAATCACAACTATCTGTTAATTTTAAGCTTTTTTTAAGGTCAGGTTGTTTAAATAACTGAATTCTACAACAAGAATTAATTAGACAAATTTAATTAATATCCTTGTCCAGTAAGACTCTCGTAAAATGATTAATGAATAAATATAAATTCATATTTTGATTTATGTATATATGAATAAATACCTACTAAATGATGCTTTTTTTGTAAAAAACTGAAAGTAAAGTGAAAATCATTTGAAAAATTATAGCGTCTTGGCTAATAGTATGCAAACTTTTTAATTTAGTTTATTTATATTTTAGAAACATATTTTGCTATACTATAAAGTGAACATCTTAACACGATATTCCGACAAAATAAAAACCCCGGTTCAAATAGGTTGACCGGGGCTAAGAGAATGAATTGAATTATTTAGTAACCTGCATTTTGAACAAGGTTTTTGTTTACATCTGTTTCTCTTTTTGGAATAGGAAAGATCAACTTAGCATCGTTCCAAGCAAGCGAACCTACTGGAGTTTGTAAGCGTTTAGCTTCAATTAAGTTATGTCCTTCAAAAGCCAACTCAAGTGATCTTTCTTTGGTAATATCAGCTAGTGTAACTAAGAGTAATGATGATAAACCTACACGGTTTCGGATTCTGTTGATATCAGCTAAAGGAGTTGCGCCAACGATGGTTCCTAAACGCTGATTACATTCTGCACGAGTAAGAAACATTTCGGCTAAGCGAATAACACACACATCACCATAACGATCCAAATGTTTCATTGTGTAGTTATTACCTCCACTTAAAATGAAATACGTTTTTCTGAAATCACCGTTCTCGTATAATGCTATATGATTAGGTTTTATTTTACAATCACTTCTTCCTGCAGTTCCTGGAATAGTACCTATTGTTCTACCAAAATAAGTATTCTGAGCATTTATTCCGTCTTGAGTAGTTACTTTTAAGGTAAATAAATATTCTGCCGGAGTTGATCCACCATTATTGAGAAAAGTAAACCATAAGTTTCCAAAATTAGAAGCAAGTAATTTTCCGCTACCTGTAATAACTCGATTAGCAGCATCTCTTGCACCAGCATAATCTTTAAGCATTAAATATACACGGCTCAATTGAGCCGCAGCAGCCCATTTGCTAACGTAGTTACCGTTAGAAGATGGTAATAAAGATTCTGCTTTAGTAAGATCTGTAATTACCTGGTCGTATACTGCTTTAACTGTTGCTCTTGAAGGATAGTTTGCATCTGTAACATTGCCAGTTGGTGTTAATACCAAGGGCACACCAGGATTAGTTGAATAATCGCCATCACCTACAAATTTTGCATATAATCTTACCAATTCAAAGTACATAGAAGCCCTTAATGTTAAAGCTTCTCCCTCTACCGAGTTTCTTTTTGCAGTAGAAGAAGTTACTTTACTTAAAGCAGAAAGTACATTATTACATCTATTAATGGTATTGTAAGCCGCAGCCCAAGTACCTGTTGCATTACCATTATCTGCAACCATTTGAGTTTGATAAGCATCAGATAAGCCAGCAAAAGTACCAGTAAAGTTGATATTAGTTGTATTGCCAATCAGGTCATTTAGCACCATTATATCTCCACCATATACACCAGTAGCTTGTGCACCATCATAGGCTCCAACCAATGTTACAATAACATCTCCTTCAGTGTTTAATGCTGCATTATCAGCAATACTTGAAGTAGGATTAATTTGATCTAGTCTCTTCTCGCAACTTACTAGCGCAAGAACACCTATAAGCAAAGCTGCTTTAAAGTAACTACTTATGTTGTTGTTTAATATTTTCATGTTAGTCATTATTAATTGATTAAAAACTTACGTTCAATCCAAACAGAATAGTTCTTGGTTGAGGTGCTGTATAGAAATCGTTTCCTTTTGCAATATTAGAATCAAACGAATCAGCATTAACTTCTGGATCCCAATAAGTGTATTTGGTAAACGTTAATAAGTTCTGTGCAGAAACGTACAATCTTAATCGCTCAATTTTAAATTTAGCAAGTTGTTTAGATGAGAAAGTGTAACCCAAAGAAGCTGTTCTTAAGCGTATATAAGAACCATCTACAATATAACGACTACTTGCTTGAGAACCATTTACTCTGTATAAACGTACTTGTGGTATATTGGTAATATCCCCTGGCTTCTGCCATCTGCCTAACTGATCTGCAGTGTTATTGTCTTCATATAACATACTTGCAGAAGAGTATCTACCCATTCCATAAATATTGTTCTGGTTACCAGATACGCCATTAAAGAAAACAGATGCATCAAATCCTTTGTAAGAAAAAGTATTGGTTAATCCAAAAACATAATCGGGGTTTGGATTGCCAACTACAATACGTTCTGCTAAAGAGTAATTACTTGTGGTTCCTTTGTTCATAGAACCATCTGCATTTTTAGTATTTAAATAAAATAATGCGTTTCCGTTAGCTGGATCTACACCAGCAAATTCAGGAGTATAAAACACACCAACTGCATATCCTTCTTGTACACGATTCATGTTACTAACACCACCTTGAATAATTTGGCCCTGAATATCATTTACCTTACCAATATTACGTGCTATATTAAAGCTTGTTGACCATTTGAAAGCGCCAATTAAATTTTGTGAATTAAGTACTAATTCAAAACCTTTATTCTCCAACTTACCAACGTTTCGAATGGTACTATTGAAACCAGTAGTTGAAGGAATATTTACATTCAACAACAATCCATCAGTATTCTTAGCATAGTAATCAATTTCACCAGTAATACGGTTTTTTAGGATTCCGAAATCAATACCAATATCGAATTGTTTGGTGGTTTCCCATTTCAAATTATCGTTTCTAAGTTGAGAAGGTCGCTGACCAGCTGCGCCAGCATAGCCTGCGTCTCCAGAGAATAGACCCAATTGAGGGAAGTTACCAATTTCAGCATTTCCAACTATACCATAACTAGCCCTTAATTTTAAAAAGCTAACTATTTTATTGTCTTGTAAAAATCCCTCATTGGTCATAATCCATCCAGCAGAAACTGCTGGGAAAAAACCTGATCTTGAATCTTTACCAAATCTCGAAGATTGGTCTATACGTGCACTTGCTGCAAGAATATACTTTTCGTTGTATGAGTAATTAGCTCTTAAGAAATACGACAGAAATCTGAAATCTGTTTGTGAAGAACTACCGGCAGAAATAGTAGCTGCACTTGCAACCTTTTGATACGAATCGGATGGGAAAGCAGTACCCTCGGTAAAGTTGTATTTAGCTTGTGATTGCTGATACTGTGTACCTAAAGTAGCACTGATATTGTGCTTTGATTTAATAATTGTATTGTATGCAAAATAAGACTGTGTATTGTAGTTGGTTACAAAAGCTCCTCTGTTAGTACCCAAACCTGCAGAAGCTCTTGACTGGTTTCTTACTGTTTGAGATTGGAAATAACCTTCTTCATTCTGACTTAAATAATCCATTCCAAATTCTGTTTGGAAAGTTAATCCTTTAGCTAAAGATGCTTTTAAATATGCATTTCCAAATGTTCTGTAAACATCTTGAGTGTACTTGGCATAATTAATAGATAATACCGGATTGTAGTACAAAGGAATATTCACGTCTCCCGGAGGTGCACCTGAAGCCAAGCCAGTATTAGGATCTATGAATGGATTCATTGGGTTTAAAGCTATTGCCTGCAATGGATTAGAGAATGCATTATCATCTGGTAATCGCTTGTTGAAGGTTCTTGAAAGGCTTAATGATACACCCATGTCCAACCAATCATTCACTTTATTGTCGATGTTTAAACGACCTGTTGTTCTTTTAAGTTCGTTCCCAATTATAGTACCGGTTTGCTCTAAATGCTGGAAAGAAGAAAAGAATTTGGTTTTATCATTACCACCTCTAATTTGCAAATCAGCTTGTCTGTATGGAGCTTTTTGAAAAACTGCATCTTGCCAATCATACGTCTTTGTAGGATCTTTAGACCAGTTTCCATAACTATAGTAACCCATTACATCATTTTTTGCATAAGTTGTAAAGCTATTGGGATCATTGAGTGGAGTACCACTTAAATCGTCTCTATATTTTGCACCTTCTAAAATTAAGGTTGCATATTCTTCAGAATTCAACATTTTCAAACGTTTGGTTGCTTCAGCAGAACCCGTTTGATAGTTGAATGTAACTTGTGTTTTTCCAACACGACCTTTTTTAGTAGTAATTAAAACTACTCCGTTTGCTGCACGAGAACCAAAAATAGCACCTGCAGATGCATCTTTTAATACCTCTATAGATTCTATATCATTAGGGTTGATATCGGTTAATGGATTTGTTGCACCGCCATAAGAACTCTGACTATTTGAAGTCATTGGAATACCATCCAAAACATATAATGGTTGACTGTTTGCGCTTATAGATGAGTTACCTCTAATACGAACTGTAACTGCTTGGCCTAATTTACCAGACTGACTATTTACAAATACTCCCGCTGCTTTACCTTGTAGAGCTGCATCTACGCTTGGAGTAGGCATATATTCTATGTCCTTTCCTTTTACGCGAGCAATATTACCAGTAAGTTCTCTCTTAATTTGAGAGCCTCCAAAACCAGTAACAATTACTTCACTAAGATTTGAAACAGATGAATTTAAAACAACATCAACTGAAGTTCCTCTAACGGGAGCTTCAACATCAGCAAATCCCACATAAGAGAACACCAATGTTTTAACATTTGAAGTTACTCTAATACTATACTTACCATCTGTGCCAGTAAGTACCTTCACTAAAGTGCCTTTCTGTAATACGGAAGCCCCAGCGAGAGCATTCCCTTTTTCATCTACTACTTTTCCAGTAATAGTAGTTGTTTGAGCCAATCCTGTTGCTAAAATGAGTAGGAAGGCACAAAAACTAAATAGCAGTTTTTTTCTCATG
This sequence comes from Sediminibacterium sp., assembly GCA_046593815.1. Lineage (GTDB taxonomy): Bacteria > Bacteroidota > Bacteroidia > Chitinophagales > Chitinophagaceae > Sediminibacterium. The sequence goes on from JBKJQV010000025.1 coordinate 22,092, forward strand.
TTGTTAGTTTTTGGTTTAATCACTTAAAAAAAGATGATTGATGATAAAAGTATGTTAAAATTTAATTTTCTTAAGAAAAAAAATAAATTTTCTTTTTCTTGTTTTATTAATTTTTGTCTAAATCAGGTAAAATATTAAACAATTATTCATAAAATGGATTGAAAAAGCTTAATTTCTTCGAAAAACTTTAAATTAATATATATGCCACATAATTACAATATGTTAAAGCTTAAATTATAAATTCTTTATAAATACTTAAAAATTAATTTTGAAATGTGCATCATTATTGTAATTTAGTGCTAGAATTTAATGGGTTAGTAAGTAATGGGGCCAGCAGCAATGTTGGCCCTTTTGCGTTAAAGAATTCAATCTCAGAATAATAATATGAGTAAGATAAAAACCGCTTTTTTTTGTAATAATTGTGGATATGAAAGTGCTAAATGGATAGGAAAATGTCCTGCTTGTAACGAGTGGAATACTTTTACACAAGAAGTAATTAATAGTGGTGATGCAAAAGATAAAACAACTTGGGAAGATTATCCTGATACAAAAAGAAATACCAAAACAGTTGCTTTAAGTGATGTTACAGTAGTAGAAGAAAAAAGAATTGTTACTAAGGATTCAGAACTCAACAGAGTGCTTGGCGGTGGAATTGTTCCAGGCAGTTTAATATTAGTTGCCGGAGAACCAGGAATAGGAAAAAGTACGTTGTTTTTGCAAAACGGTTTACTCATTAGTCAACTAAGGGTTCTATATATTAGTGGTGAAGAAAGTGAGCAACAAATAAAAATGCGTGCCGATAGATTAAAAATTAGCAACGATAATTTTTATCTACTTACAGAAACAGATACCACTGTAATATTTAAAGAAATAAAAAAATTAAAGCCACAATTAGTAATTGTAGATTCCATACAAACCATTCAATCGAACTTAATTGATTCCTCTGCCGGAACTGTTTCACAAATTAGAGAATGTGCAGCGGCATTTCAACGATTTGCAAAAGAAACCAATACACCTGTTTTTTTAATCGGACATATTACTAAAGATGGTGCAATAGCTGGACCAAAAATTTTAGAACATATGGTAGATACTGTTTTGCAATTTGAAGGCGACCGACATTATGCTTATAGAATTTTACGTACTTTAAAAAATAGATTTGGAAGTACTTCCGAATTAGGTATTTATGAAATGACTGGAGAAGGCATGAGAATTGTTACCAATCCATCTGAAATATTAATTGCACAAAGAGAAGATGTTTTAAGTGGAAGTGCCATTGCTGCTGCATTAGAGGGCATGCGTCCTTTATTAATAGAAGTTCAAGCACTAGTAACTACAAGTGTATATGGTACACCACAACGAACTGTTACTGGTTTTGATTTGAGGCGGTTACAATTGTTATTAGCTGTGTTAGAAAAAAGAGGTGGATTTCAATTTGGTATGAAAGATGTTTTTGTAAATATTGCAGGGGGAATAAAAATTGAAGACCCATCGATTGACCTTGCAGTAATTTGTGCATTACTTTCATCTTATGAAGACAATCCATTACCTAAATCTGTTTGCTTTGCAGGTGAAGTAGGTTTAAATGGAGAAATTAGAGCAGTCAACAGAATTGAACAAAGAATTGCAGAAGCTCAAAAATTAGGTTTCGAAAAAATCATCGTATCTAAATACAATAAAAAAAGTTTCGACCCAAAAGCATATTCTATACAAGTAATTGCATTAAGTAGAGTTGATGAAGTTTACAAGCAATTATTTTAAATAAAAAAATATCAACCGCTAAAAAACATTTCGGAATTCGGTTAATACCTATTCAATTAGATTTCAATTATTTGAAATTGCAATATGATAGGTTCCATCAAAAAGTATACTTCAGCGTTTCAACATTTATTTTTTCCACATCGATGCAGTGGTTGTGGAGTAGATTTTATCAGTCAAACAGCGTTTATTTGCGCAAGATGCAATGCGGCTTTACCAGCCACTAATTTTTTAAACATTCCTTTTAATCCAATTGAAAATATTTTTTCTGGAAGAATTAATACACAAGCATGTGGATCTATGTTTTATTTTACCAAGAATAGTTTATTGCAACATTTATTAATTCAGTTAAAATATAAAAACAATCGTGATGCTGGATATTTTTTAGGTAGACAATTAGGTTATTTATTAAAGGAATCTTCTCGATTTAGTTCAGTTGATTGTATTGTTCCATTACCCCTTCATCCCAAAAAAGAGTACCAGCGAGGATATAATCAAGCCAATTTAATAGGAGATGGTATATGTTCGGTTTGGCAAAAACCACATTATAAATTGGCTTTAACCCGTTTAGTTTACACTAAAACCCAAACTCATGAAAATAGAATAAGTAGGTGGGAAAATATGGAAGGCGTTTTTCATGTGCTTAGCAATCAACAACTTATGAATAAACACATACTATTAATAGACGATGTGATAACCACAGGTGCAAGTTTAGAAGCTTGCGGAGCAGCAATTTTATCTGTTCCCGGAACGAGATTAAGCATTGCAACCGTTGCTTATACGGTTTAGGTTTCGAAATAGTTGCTCTGTCATTTCGACGACTTCGCTTGCGAAGGAGGAGAAATCTCATTAAGATTAATACTAGATTATTAATAAGATTTCTCTCTAGGTTCGAAATGACGTTTTTCTTCAATACATAGTTCTCAATGCCCTAATGCCGACAATGAATTGCAACAATTTCGATTATTAGCTGTTATTTTACAGTACAAACAACCATAAAATGAAATATCTATTTACGATTGCCTCTTTTATAATGCTAAGTGCATTCACTTTTCCTGCAAATATTAGTATTCACAGTTTTAAAGTAAAATCAATCGAAGGAAAAACAATTGATTTTGCTAGTTTCAAAGGAAAGAAAATATTAGTAGTTAATACTGCCTCTAAATGTGGGTACACACCTCAATACGAAGCACTCCAAAAAGTATATGATCAGTATAAGGACAAGTTGGTAATTGTAGGTTTTCCCGCAAATAATTTTGGTGGTCAAGAACCAGGTACAGATTCAGAAGTGCAAGAATTTTGTAAAGCAAGATTTGGTGTAACATTTCCACTAGCTAGTAAAATAAGTGTAAAGGGAGATGATATGGCACCTATTTATAAATGGCTTACTTCAAAAGCTGAGAATGGTGTATTAGATGCAGATATCAAATGGAATTTTGGTAAATTCTTACTTGATGAAAAAGGTCAACTTTTACAATACTTCCCTAGTAAAGTAACTCCCGACAGCGAAGAGATATTGAAGTATATAAAATAAATTTACGCAAAAAATAATTGAATAAAAACAGGTAGAAAATTACTACCTGTTTTTTATTTACACTATGATAGTAATACTATTATTACATTAGATCATTTGCTTATGCAAAAACATAATATTTTGTGCTTAATATTTCCTTGCTTTGTAGTTGATCATACAAAGTGATTGAAGTATGTTATTCTCAGATGTAATTGGCCAATCAGCCACCAAACAGCATTTAGCTGAAATGGTGGAACAAAATAGACTTAGTCATGCTTTACTTTTTTTAGGAAAAGAAGGTGTTGGTGGATTACCGCTTGCTCTTGCATTTGCGCAATACATTGTTAGCCTACCACAAGAAGCACCTTTAGTTGAAGATCTTTTTGGGGGGATGACTGCACTTGGCCCTTCAAGCGGATTTATTCACCCAGATAAAATTGCTGAAGAACCCTCATTTCAAAGGGCTGCTCAATTAATTCATCCAGATTTACATTTTACCTACCCAGTAATTACTAAAAAACCAGGAGAGAAACCAACTAGTGCCGATTATATAGAAGAGTGGAGAAGCTTTATTCAATCATATCCTTATGGTAATGTATATGATTGGCTGCAAAGCATTGGCGCTGAAAACAAACAAGGAAATATTACTTCAGATGAATGTAATAATATCATTCGATCTTTAAGCCTAAAAAGTTTTGAAAGCAAATACAAAGTATTATTGCTTTGGATGCCAGAATATTTAGGTAAAGAAGGAAATAAGCTCCTAAAACTAATAGAAGAGCCACCACCCAATACCCTATTTATTTTAGTAGCTGAAAATGAGGAGTTGATTTTGCCAACTATTTTGAGCAGGTGCCAATTGGTAAAAATTCCAACCCTAGAAGACCAAGATATTAAAGAGGCTTTAATTACTAGGGCTAATGTTAGTGAAGAAATTGCAAAGCAAATAGCTGCTATAAGTGAGGGTAATTATAGAGAAGCAACTCAACTATTACAACATGCTGATGAAGATTGGCATAGTTTATTAAAAGAGTGGTTAAACGCAATACTCAAAAAAGGTCCGGCTGCACAAATTCTTTTTGTAGAAGAAATGAGTAAACAAGGTAGAGAAAAGCAAAAACAATTTCTTCGTTACTTTAATCACCTATTAGAACAAAGTATTAGAATAAGAATTTTAGGAGAAAACGGAGTAAAACAAGGCGAAACAGAAAAAGAATTTGCCAAAAGACTCAATAAAATAGCTTCTGTTAGTCAGCAAGAAGCTATTATTGAAGAACTCGACAAAGCATCGTACTATATAGAACGCAATGCCAACGCTAAAATGCTATTTCAAGCATTAACCATCAAACTATACCATATCATTCAGAACAAAACCTTAATTTTGAATAGCTGAACTATTTTTAATGTGTTGTACATTATTAAATTTGCAGTTAAAGTAGAGACTTTGAGAGACTTGCGATTGATGGAAATGCTCTACTAATTATTATTAACCTTCTTATTTGTAGATATGGGATGTGGATCTTGTGGAACCGGAACTCCAAACGGTTGTAAAAGTAATGGGGGTTGCAGCACAGGCGGCTGTAATCGTTTAAATGTGCACGATTGGCTAATGAATCTGCCATTTAGTGACCCCGAGAGCAATTGTAAAATTGTTGAAGTAAGTTTTAAACAAGGGAGTCGTAAAGAATTCTTCCGAAATACCACTTTACAATATTTTGAAAAAGGCGATTATATTACTTTGGAAGGCCTAAGTGGTTTTGATGTGGGTGAGATAAGCCTTACTGGCGAATTGGTAAGGGTTCAAATGAAAAAAAGGGGTGTTGACGAGTTTAGTCCAGAAATTAAAAAAATTCTTCGCAGAAGTACAGACAGAGATATTGAAAGCTTTACTATTAGTAAAAGTCGCGAAAAAGAAATTTTAGCGCGTAGTAGGGCCATTTCTCGTTCACTTAATCTTCAAATGAAATTAAGCGAAGTAGAAATTCAGGCGGATGGAAAAAAAGCTATATTCTTTTATACAGCCGATGATCGTGTAGATTTTAGAGAATTGATTAAAATATTTGCTACCGACTTTAAGTTTAAAGTAGAAATGAGGCAAATTGGTATTCGCCAAGAAGCTGCCAAAGTTGGAGGTATTGGTAGTTGTGGAAGAGAATTATGTTGCAGTACATGGTTAACTGATTTTAAAAGTGTAAACACTACTGCTGCTCGTTACCAAAATTTATCTATTAATCAAAGTAAATTAAGCGGCCAATGTGGACGTTTAAAATGTTGCTTGAATTATGAATTAGATACGTACCTAGATGCTTTACAACAGTTTCCTGATAATGCAGATACACTAGATACTGTAATGGGAACTGCGCACTTAATTAAAAAGGATATTTTTAAAAATTTAATGTGGTATATTTTACCAAATAATAGTAAGCACTACCCACTTACAATACAAAGAGTAAAAGAAATTAAACGCATTAATCAACAAGGTCAACGAGTTGATGAATTACAGGCAATAGAAATTATTAGTAAACAAAAAGAAACAGAACCTGCATTTGTAGAATTAGTTGGACAAATTAGTTTAAAGACATTAGAAAAAGACGATCGCCGAAGAAGAGACCAACAAAGAAGCGGGCCACAAAGTCCTAATAGAAATGATCAACGTTCGAATGATCAAAGACCAAATGAACAGCGGCCAAATAATAGAAGACCCGATAATCGTGGTACTCAACAAGGTCCAAGAGGTCCTCAACAAAACAGGCCTCCGCAACAAGGTCCACGTGGTCCACAACAAAATAGGCCTATTCAACCAAGACCACCTCAGTCTCCCCCAAATGAAGAAAAAAGTTAGAGCATATCCATTTCTTTTTGAACAAACTCCATTAATTTTTTAATATAAGCTGGTGTTAGATTAAAGTCTAACCCAGCTGTTTTATATAATTCAGGAAGTGTTTTTGTTCCTCCTAAACTCAATGCATCAATATAATGTTGAATAGCGAGTTCTGGGTTTTGTTGATACTGCATCCATAATCCAATTGCGCCTAATTGAGCAATACCATATTCTATATAATAAAATGGTACTTCAAATAAATGCAATTGTCGCTGCCAACCAATAGCTCGGAATGCATCTAAACCAGTATGATCAATACTATCAGTTGAAAATTCATTTAGAATTTTTACCCATGATACAGTTCTTTCTTCAATAGAATGATTAGGATTTTCGTACACCCAATGTTGAAATTTATCGATGATTGCTATCCATGGAAAAATAGTAATTGTTCTTTCTAGTTGATGCTCTTTTGCTCGTTTTAAATCGGCTGCATTATCAAAAAAAACTTCCCAATGATTCATGCTAAATAATTCCATGGCCATACTTGCAACTTCTGCAATTTCCATTGGATATTCTTTAAATGCGCTTAATGGCAAGGGATGTGATAGGAATGAATGAACTGCATGACCACCTTCATGCACCATTGTAGTAAGATCACTCATTTGACCTGCTGCATTCATAAAAATAAATGGAGCTCCACTTTCTGCCAATGGGCAATTGTATCCACCGGGTGCTTTTCCTTTTCTACTTTCTAAATCGAAATGTTTTAGTTCATGCATTTTTCTTAAGCAATCGGCAAAAAAAGGATCGAGTTGATCAAAACATTTTACTGTTTTTTCATAGAGGTCGTTGCCATCTTTAAAGGGCTTCAAAGGCAAAATACCAGCAGGTTCTGCCTCAGTATCCCATGGCTTAAGTTGATCTAATCCAAGCTTTTCTTTTTTGCGTTTATAAATTTCATTTACCAATGGTAATACATGCTGCTTAACTGCATCATGAAATTGAAAACATTCTTCTTTAGTATAATCAAATCGGCCTAACTCTTTAAATTTATAATCTCTATAGTTATCAAATCCAGCATTCAAAGCAATTTGATGTCGTTTAGCAATTAAACTACTATAGAGTTCATGCATTGGAACTTCATCTTGTTTTCTACGTTTCTGAATTTTATAATACTCCGATTCTCTAATACTTCTATCGCTACTCTCTAAAAATTTTGCTGCCTGTTGTAAAGTATATTCTTTGCCTTCTACTTCAATAGTCATCTTACCTGCTATAGTACCATAATGCTGTTGCATTACACTGAGTTCAGCTTGAATAGGAATATTGGCTTCTCTAAAAAGATCAATACTTTTTTGAACGGATCTTAAATAAGTAAAATACAAAGGTTGATTTAATTCTTTGGTGAATTCGCAGTTAACTAATTTTTTATTCAGGAAATCTGCATAGGGTTGCAATTGTGGCTGTATTTCCATACAGAAATAAGTGAATGCTTCTTCCAGCAATTTATCGGTTGTATCGCAGGTCATTTTAATTTGTCTCCAACAAGCATCTTCGCTTACTACAGCTTCTAACTCACTCATATCTTTAAGCCATTGCTCAAGATCTTCTTTACTTAATAAAGGCCTTTCGGTTAATATTTTAAAAAAGGGTTCTAAGGTTTCCCAGTTAGTAACCTGAAAATTATTGGGTAAAAAACTTCTGTTGATCTTTTGAATTGATGCATTTGGAGCCATTCTTTCTAATTTGATGGCAAATTTAGTGTAAGAGAATGTTATCAATGGAAGATGAATCATATTTTTGCCATCCAGTGGAAGATATTATACAATTATTACCCGATAATATAGCCAACCAAATTGCTGCTGGAGAAGTAATTCAACGGCCGGCTAGTGCCGTAAAGGAATTATTAGAAAATGCAGTTGATGCAGGAGCAAGTATTATTAAACTAATTATTAATGATGCTGGTAAAGCATTGATACAAGTAATCGACAATGGAAAAGGAATGAGTGAAACAGATGCAAGAATGGCATTTGAGCGGCATGCAACTAGTAAAATTAGTAATATCGACGATTTATTTCGGATTAAAACAATGGGGTTTAGGGGTGAAGCCTTAGCATCTATTGCAGCGGTTGCACAAGTTGAAATAAAAACAAAGAGAGCAGAAGATGAACTCGGCACATTTATAGAAATTGAAAATAGTAAAGTAATTAAGCAGGAAGCTTGTGCCACTCAAATAGGAACAAGCATCAGCATGAAAAATTTATTTTTTAATGTTCCTGCAAGAAGAAACTTTTTAAAAAGTAATGCTGCTGAAATGCGGCATATAGTAGAAGAGTTCATAAGAGTATCAATGGCATTCCCTGGAGTTTTTTTCTCATTAACAAGTAATGGACAGGAAGTTTTTCATTTAGAAGCAGGTAATAGCAAACAAAGAATTGTACAAATTTTAGGAAATAGTTATTCTGCAAAATTAGTAACCGTATTAGAAGATACTGATTACATGATGATTTCAGGTTTTATTGGCAAGCCCGAAACTGCGCGTAAAACAAGGGGGGACCAATACTTTTTTGTAAATAACAGGTATATAAGAAGTGCTTATTTAAACCATGCAGTTAATGCTGCCTTTGAAGGAATCATTCCGAAAGAAAGTTTCCCAAGCTATGTTTTATATATTGATTTAGATCCTGCACAAATAGATATCAACGTGCATCCTACAAAACAGGAAATTAAATTTGAAGACGAAAAAATTATTTACGCTTTTGTGCAAGCTGCAGTTAAACATGCGCTGGCACAATTTAGTATCGCCCCTTCTTTAGATTTTTCTTTGAATGCAGATATTCAAGGATTGGATGCTGTTAGCAAACCTTTTTCGAATGAACAACAGCAATTGGCTGTTTCTTCTGGTTTATACAAAACCTTCTCACAAAAAAATCAAGCACATTTTATCGAGCCCAACGAAAAGTCGGAACTAAAACATTGGAAAGAATTCTTTAGACCAAGTAATGAGCCATCAATTGGTAAAGCTGATAACACAACATCGAATCAAGTAATTGAAACAACTTTACAAGCGCCTATTTTTAAACAATACTTTCAAATTCAAGTGACATATATTATAGTTACTACAGATAACGGATTTATATTGATACATCAGCAATTGGCACATGAGCGGGTATTATACGAACAATTAAGCGCAGCAACAACCAATCAACAATCTACAACTCAAAAAAGTTTATTCCCTGTAACACTAGAACTTGCTGTATCTGACGGTGTTTTGTTAAATGAACTATTACCAGAATTACAAACTATAGGTTATCAGATAGAGCCATTTGGTCAAAACAGTTTTGTTATTCAAGGTACACCTGCCGATGTAATTTCAGGAGATGAAAAGCATTCTGTTGAAATGCTAATAGAGCAATTCAAACATTTTAGTAGTGACATAAAATTTAGTAAAAGGGAAAAATTAATTCGTTGTTTAGCTAAACAGCAATCAATAAAAAGCGGGCAAACTTTAGACCAAAAAGAAATGGTTACTTTAGTTGATGCATTATTTGCATGTACTACATCAAATATAACTCCCAATGGAAGTCCCACTTATTTGGCATTTAAAGAAGACTATTTAGAAAAAATGTTTGGTCGGCAATAATTAGTATTGGTCAATAATTCCAGTTAAAAATTGTTCAATCGATTTTCTTATAGCTGAAGCTGAAGTTTGGTGTGCATTAACCAATACCGAAAAAATTAATTGCTTTCCTTTATTGGTAATTAAATATCCGCTTATAGCAACATGATTACTAAGTGTTCCAGTTTTAGCGTAGATTTTGCCTTCATAATTTTTATACAGCCCTGCTAAAGTCCCTTCATTTCCGGTAGGCAAAATGGTAGTAATGCGTTCCCAACTAAATTCATTTTTCATTTGTGTTAACACCCAAACAAAATCTTGAGGAGTAAATAAATTATACCTACTAAGTCCGCTTCCATCCACCCATTTTGGTTTTTGGGGTAATCCTAAAAATTCAGATTTAAGTAAAGTATCAATAGTTTTATTATCATCCATTATACCAATCTTTTCATTCCCCACCATAAGTAAAGTTTGCTCTGCAAAAAAGTTATCGCTCTCATGCATCATTATTTTTAACATTGAATCTGTAGGTTGTGAATAATACTTTTTCCAGCTAGCATTCTTGTCTATTAATTCAGTAGCAAAATGTAGTACTCTATTTAGAGTGTCTTCTAATAAATTAAAAGAAACTTCTTCAATTGATTTTTTTACAGTAAATGGTATTTGTGTGGATGTAAACTTTCTATTGCTTTTTACTACTTCAAAGCGGTTATCATTTTTATCTCTATTTATAGAAAAATTCCCTTCCAACATATTAGCAAAAATGTATAAAGAATCTTTAAACACTTTTGGAGTAACTTTTAAACCATTTCCCTTTTTTTCAAACTTAACAAGGTTTCCATATATAGGCATTGGGGAACGCTCAGGCATATAATTGGCATCATAATCGTTCCAAGCCCAACCGTTTCCAAAAGAAGCAGCATTCCAACGTGGAGTAATTAGTGTAATATTCGGAGCATTTAATTGTAGAAAATTATAAGCACGCTGTTGTTTAAAGTCTGGATGCAAAAAAGTTGGATCACCTGTAAAACGTATTGCAATATTATCATCTTGTGTAGCATATTCAAAAGCAACTAAACTATCTTTTAAATTTTTTAAAGCTGCATAACAAGAAAATAATTTTGTATTGCTAGCCGGAACAAAATACTTGGCTTCTTGATAATTATAGAGGTATTTTTTTTCCGAC
>JBKJQV010000038.1:0-14545 GCA_046593815.1 Sediminibacterium sp.
TTGCTGGCAAACCTTTAGAAGCACTTGAGCAATATTATATGGGAAAAATAATGCTTGCAAATAAACAACAATATAATGCTCAACAATTTTTTAAAGAAGCTGCTAAAAATGAATTCGATCTAAATCCTGCAGTTAACATTGAATTGGCCAAACTTATTAAATAAATATCCGCTGTATAGTCCAAATTAATGCAACAATACAAATAATTGAAGATATTGGTATTACTATACGACTTCTATATAATTGTTTTTGGGAAATCCATTTTGCTACTAGCGCATATGCAAAAAGAATCACTGTAATCTGACCAAGTTCAATTCCGATATTAAAAGTAATTAACGAAATAAAGAAGGCTTTCTGTGGTAAACCTATTTCGCTTAAAGCGCCTGCAAAACCCATTCCATGGATCAATCCAAATAAAAATATAATACCAATCCTGGTCTTTTTTAACTGTTGTGTAAAGATATTTTCTACTGCAACATAAATGATTGATATAGAAATTAAAGGTTCTACAATATTGGAGGGTACTTTTACAATTTGGTACATACTCAATCCTAATGTAATTGTATGTGCTAATGTAAATGTAGTTGCCTGATAAAGAATTGTTTTAAGATTTGGGGATAGTAGGAAAAGGCTTAACACAAAAAGAATATGATCTAATCCTGCTGGTATAATATGTTGAAAGCCTGTTTGCAAATACAAAAGAACTGTATCTGATTTACTCATTTTTTCTAAGTCAATAACAGTGCTGTGAGCCAAAACGCTATTTGCTATGCTAGTTAAAGTCAAAGGGAGTATGAAGTATTTAATGAGCGTATTCTTTTTCATGAACCAGTAGGCTTATCTAATAAATATAGTAAATTTTCACTTTGTTAATAGAGATATTCCTGGCGAACAATTTATATAGGTTAATATAGATGGCTCATTCTGTACTGTTGATTCTGTAGTAAATTGACCTTCATATAATTTTAAATCAAGCCAAAGAAATACTTAAATCTGTTTAAATGGAAGTTGATTGGTACAAGTGAAATTTTGATTAATTGACAAGCAAAAACAACAATTGCTTTATTGCTTAAAATGTTTTATGATAAAATAAGCGTTGAAACTAAAAAAGGTAGGATTGATAATAAAGCAGTTTTCATGTGGAGTATAATTTAATAAAAAGCAACGAGTATATTTTTACCCGTTGCTTTTATAATTTCTACCAAGGACTTGCTAAATAGGGAAATGCTACGTTGAATGCTTTATCGTTTGCATTTACTTTATCGCTAGTTAAACCTGGGTTGCTTGCTCCCGTTGGTCCACCAAAAATGAGTAATAATTCAACATCAATAACATCATCATCTAACTTTCTTCCAGTTAATACATTGGTACCATCAAAGAAAGTAGTTACTCCTGTTGTTGAAACATTCAATACATCAGTTGCTAATAAGCCAGTAAATGTTGCTGCATTCTGTCCTAGAGCGTTAGTAGTATATCCTGAATTTAATCCAAGTAATCTTGTTTGGAACTTTGATTGGAAAGATGCTCCCATTAATGAAGGCGTAGTAGTGTTAAATGCATCTTTATCTGCAGCTGCTGTAACAAACACGGTATTAATTGCTGGTCTTGCCATTTGATCTTGTAATTCATAGAATACATCTGGTAAAGGACTGTCTGTTTTTTTACAAGAGCTAATTAAAATTGTTCCAGTAATTAGCATTGCTATTATTTTAATTGGTTTCATTTTTTTTATTTTAAAGTTGATTAATTATATTTTCTTTTTTGTTTCTAACCATACATTTATTTTACCAGTTCCACCTAATAAGGTTTTAGGAACTTCTACAACAATGCTCATAACATTTGTACCAGCAAAAGTATCTGTACCAGGATTACTGAAGCCAGGAGCAGTTCCAGCTAAAATTGCTTTATATCTATTTAGATCAAAAAAGAAAGGGTCATCTCTTGGTCCTGCAAAAACTTTAATTCCTGAAGTACCGGTTCCAGTAATAGGTGATCCGCTATAAGGGGTAACAACTACTTCTGCTGATGCATTACCTTCTAATTTGCTTCTAGTACCTTTGATTGATGGTAAAATTGGTCCGTAAACAATCATCTTATTACTAGCGGCATCATATTTACATTGGATTACTAAGTCTTCAACATTGTCGTTGTTATTATCAATATTGAATTCTAATAAAGTGTTCTCATCAAATTTTGCAGATGCTGAAGCTGATGGGCTCAATAAGCCTTGTGAATTAGCTACGAATACCAAATTGTTTGGATCTTGAGCTCTAAAAACATACAGATCTGTAATATCTGATGGTTGATTTGTTACTGCAGGAGTATCAATGTGATCTGCTGCATAAATTACACTTACTACTACAATAGCAAGTGCCCCAAGTAAGCTGAGTAATTTAAATTTTCTTTTCATTGTTCATTTTTTTAAATTGATTAATATATTTTATTGTTGTTTTATGCAACATTAACATTTACGATTAATTGTAACTCTTGGATTTAAATTTGTAAAAAAAAAGAGGAATGCAATTGCATTCCTCTTTTTAGGTAGTTGATAATTTATTTTAAATGACTTTGCCTATACTTACAACCGTTGTTGGGGTTGGGTTCCCGCCACTTTTTTCAAGTGAAATTGCAAATGCTTCTGCTTTGCCGAATGATTGCATTCTTTGTAAACGGAAGCTTCCATTTTTTGTTTGAACAATTAATCCACCATTTACTGGTACTCCATCTACTATTGCCCAAAATTGGTATTGCTTCCCTTCGGGTGCTTGAGGCAAATTGGTGGCGTCTACAAATACATCTCCAGATTCTTTTACCCAAAATATTTTTGCTTTTGCAGATGGCATAGACTCCAATCCATTTAGTGAGACTGGTATACTGCTAGGGTTAGATACTATTTTGCCTGATTGGGTTAATTCTTCATTTAACTTGGCAATATCATTCATAGACTTTTTAGTCTGTGCAAGTTCAATTGAAGCGTTATTATATTTATTATAATATGTATATGTTGCACTGAAACTAAGTAATAACAATATAGCTGCAGCAATCGACCATGTTGTTCTAAAGTTAAATGAAGTTGATTCAATAATCTTTGCTGTTGAAGGGTTAACTTGAATATTGTCATTTAAATTAAGCGAAGCGAAAAGATTTTCTTTCACTTTATCAGATGGCTTTATTGAATTAGCTATAATATAACTTTCAATACTTGATTGAATAGCTTCTAGCTCTATATTTAATTCTGGAAAATCTATCAGCCATTGTTGTACTTGAAGTGTCTCTTCATCGGTACAAATGCCAATTGCATAGGTTTCTAAAATTCCAGATAATATGATGTCTTGTGTTTTCAATTTATATATTGCTCATTAAACTTCTTAATTCAATAATTGCAGAACGCATACGCGTCTTTACAGTTCCTAAAGGAATCTTTATTTCAGTCGCTATTTGGTCCTGTGTATACCCTCCAAAATAAGCCATATCAATAATTATTTTCTGTTCCGGCTTTAATTGGTTGATTTTCTTCCGAAGAACCAAAATATCAAACTGAGTCATCCCCGCTGATTCTGCTACTATATTACTTACGGAATTTTCATCCCCATGGATTTGTTGTTGCTTTTTATAGCTTTTACTCCTTAAATTATCGATTGTTAGATTTCTGGCAATATTCAACATCCAAGTGAATAATTTCCCTTTTGAGCTGTCATAATTATCAAAATTATTCCAAATTTTGATAAAGACTTCTTGTAATATATCTTCACTTAGCTCAGTATTTTCAGTCATTCTAAAAATAACTCCCAAAATTGCAGCAGAATAATTATCGTATAAATAAGAAAACGCTTGGCTATCTTTTAGTTTAAGTTGAGAAACCAACTCAAGTTCACTGTATTTGTTACTTATTAACAATTGGGTTTGAATATTTTGATAAAAATAGATTAAAATCGGCAAATATTATATGAAAAAATTATTATAAGTACAATACTCAATATTTTGAATGTTGAATTGAGTATTTTTGACTAATGGATGATCAAAACCCTAAACCTACTCGCCGAATTCGTTATAAAGGAACACATCCCAAACAATTTAACGAAAAATACAAGGAATTAAATCCAGATATATACTCCGATGATGTAGCTAAAGTGATGGGTCAGGGCAAAACACCTGCAGGCATGCATCGATCTATCTGCATAAATGAAATATTGGATATTTTAAAAATTCAACCTGGAGAAATTGGATTGGATGCTACATTAGGATATGGTGGTCATAGTATAGAGTTATTAAAAAAAGTGCTTCCAAACGGTTGTTTGTATGCTATTGATGTTGATGCAATTGAGTTGGTAAAAACAAAAGAGAGAATTGCTTCATTTGGTTTTACAGATAAGCAAATTATAATTCGGAAACTTAATTTTTCAAATATCGATTTGATAGTTGCTGAATCTGGTCCACTTAATTTTGTATTGGCAGATTTAGGTGTATCTTCTATGCAAATTGATAATCCAGCAAGAGGGTTTACTTTTAAAGTAGATGGTCCGCTCGATCTTCGCCTTAATTCTACCTCAGGAAAAACTGCTGCTGCTTTGTTAAAAACTTTAACCCAAGAACAATTGGAGGATTTGTTAATTGAAAATTCAGATGAACCCCATTACGCATTAATCGCTTCAGCTATTGTACGATTTCTTAAAGCTGGTGCTGCTATTATTACTACTGCACAATTACAACAAATAATAACCGACGCTTTACTTATATTAAAAGTGAATCGTAAAGAAGAAACAAAAAAATCTTGTCAACGAACATTTCAAGCACTAAGAATAGCTGTTAATGATGAGTTGAATGTGTTAGATAAATTTTTAGCCAAATTGCCCGATAGTTTGGCACCAGAAGGCCGAGTAGTAATCATGTCGTTCCATTCTGGTGAAGACCGAAGAGTGAAAAAATCTTTCCAACGCTTTTTTAGAGAAGGCGTTTACAGTGATGTTGCTCCTGATGTTATTAGGCCATCTGCAGAAGAAATTTTTTCAAACCCTCGGGCAAGGTCAACCAAACTAAGATGGGCTATTAAAGCATAAACTTACTATTTCTATTTAAAAATGCAGCCTATAAATATTGAATTCATAGGCTGCTTAATTTCTATATTATCTAGCTTTTTTAAAAAAATACTGCAAATTTTAACCTCGCAAAGAAAGGTATGCCTGGAGTAAAATGAAGTTCAGTAACAGAAACAGGTTCATTTTTTAATCTTGATTCAGTTGCAAATTGTGCCTCATTCCATGTTGTGTTTAGCAAATTTTCAATAGCAATTCCAAATTCATATTTTGGTTTTGTGTAGTTAAGAGATGCATCCATTACAAAATATCCTTTTGCAGTTATAGAACCGTTTTCATTAGCTGGTCTATTATTAATTAATCTATAAGAAAGACTGCCATTTAAGCCTTGTTTTGGTTTATAAAATATACCACCAGTGCTTGTAGCTGTTGGTGCCAAAGGAATATAATCTTCTCCCTTTGGTGCATCAATAGAACGTGGCTTTGTGAAATTCACATTCACATTGGCAAATAAATTTTTAGTAAACTGATATCGAGCAATAATATCTATTCCCTCTCGCCTTGATTTGCCACTTGGTTCAACAACCGCATCATCACCATTATAAACAAATTCTTGCTCCAGATATAAGTACCATAATGCAACATTTAAGAGCAATTTATCAGTTGGTTTTATTATGATACCAAAATCAGCAGCATAAGCGGCAGGTAATATTTCATATCCGCTATTTGCAACAACAACTCGTGTGTCGTTTGAATGAAAGCCTTTACCGAATTTAGTGTATAACTGCAATTTGGAATTTAATGTGTACTGAATATTTAATTTGGGGCTGAATATTGATTTGCCTTGTGCGGGTAATTGTGGCAAATTCAATTTTTGATTATAACTAAAATGTAAATAATCAAATCTTATACCGGCGTCTATAAACCATTTTCCTCTAGAAATCTGTTGTTGAATAAAACCAAAAGCATTGGTTTCTTTTATATCACCAAATGTGATATAGTCTGAAAATTGGCGTTTTAAAGTTTTAGATAATTCGTTGGTTGTAGCATCATAACGTACACCTGCACCGTATATTGAAGTTAAAAATGCGCTGCCCAATTTGGTTTTATGTGTTACTTTAGAAAGATATCCGAACAAGTTTCTACTTTCTTTGTGATTAATCTCATCTCCATTAACTGGGTCTACCAAATAAAAAGTAAAGTTTGAAAATAGGCTAAACTTGTTTCTTGTGTAATAAGCCTGATTCTCCCAAATTGTACCATCTTTAAATGTATGGGAAAGCATAATATTTGCATTGTATCTTTCTGTGTTGCCACCTTCAGATGGGTCGATTGAACCAAAACGGTCAATACTACCATCCTCTACTGCCCTTAAAGGCACCTGACCTGATGCATCCCATTTACTTTTAAATCCAGACAAAGAAACAGTTAATTGTGTATTTCTTGAAATGGCTAAATTGTATTTTCCAAAAATATTAAAGCGGTCAAAATTTTGCTTATTAATTGTAGGTCCATTTGTGTAATAAAAATCACCAGCTATATATGCACTTTGTTTATCTTTATTTTTTTTCAATAAATCAATTATTGCAAGGGTTCTGAAAGTATTATACTTTCCAACTTCTACCTGAATCCTGCTTTGTTGGATGTTATTAAAGGTGGAAAATGCAACATAACCAGATGTATTTAAATTACCATGTTGTGTATAGTATGGTCCTGTGCCAAAATCAATGTTATTAATCGTTTCAGGAATAATAAAATGGGCATCTGCATAACCTTGTCCGTGTGCATGGCTAACCATATTTACTGGTAATCCGTCAACGCTTACTTGTATATCAGTACCATGGTCATTATCAAATCCACGTAAAAAAATCTGCTCTGCTTTGCCACCGCCTGCATGTTGAGCTATAAATAAACCTGGCACTAAACGGAGTAATTCCTGAGTATTTCTTACTGGTTTTAAATCAAGATCAATTTTAGTAAGGGTGCTAAACTTTGCACTACTACTGCTACTTAAAACAACAACATCTTTCAAATTAACTGCGTCAGCTTTCATCTCAATTGTGATAAAATTTTGGCCTTCAGTTGAAATTTGTAAAGCTTTATAACTGATATAAGAAACTAATATGTCAGGGTTTGTTTTATTGGTTTTTAAACTAAAATTTCCATATTGGTCTGTGAATGTTCCAGCAGTTATTGAATCAGCAATTGTGATAGAAACATTTTCTAAAGGCTGACGGCTTATTGCATCTACTACTTTGCCTTGAATGTTATTTTGGGCATATGTGATAGATATTATTGTAGAAAAAAATATGAACATCAAAACTTTGATGCTTTTATGATTGTGGTTCATAAATGAAATTTAAAATGATAAATTGTGAAAAAATAAAATTACTCCCTCACAAATAGAAATGTACAGTATAGTAAATTGTAGAATGTATTTAAACTATTATTTAGTATTAAAATAATACTATAACATTTCTAAAATGATTGGATTCTCAGGTAATTGTAAAAAACTAAACTCTGGGTGGGGGGTAATCATTAGTGAGGTAAATACTTATTGTACCCATTGGTAGTGCAGTTTTGTATTTATTTGCCTCAAATTGAAAGCGAGAAACACAACCTTCATCAATTCCAATATATTCTTTTTCTGAAGCATCTTTCTTCAATGTATTGGCGTTTTTTTCGCTATTATCATTTTTTGCTGTCTTTGCTACTTCAGTGTGAGCATGGTATTTTCCATAGTGTGCATGTACTGTAGCCATGTGTCCTTGAAAATTTAAGATATGACTTAACCCATCAATAATATACGGCATCACAGGCTTGATCATACTTGATGCATAAAGACAAATAAGAAGATATGGGAGCAGTTTTTTCATTAATTTCTTTACAAACTCGGTTAGTGTTTATTTGTAATATGTTGGTAAAACAATTACAGATGAGTATATAAACGAGAATATTGTAAAAATGGATTTTTAAAGCGTATTTATAGATAAACCAAGCTTAGTACTTAAGAAGGGTAGATTGTTTTTCCTTAATTTTGCCTATTCATGAAGGCAAAAACACTCCAAAAAGACAAAGTAAACATCATTACACTGGGTTGCAGCAAAAACCTAGTTGATAGCGAAGTATTAAGCGGGCAACTTGCTGCCAATGATTTCAGTGTGGTGCATGAAAATAAAAAACTCGACCATAATATAGTTGTAATAAACACTTGCGGCTTTATAGATAAGGCCAAAGAAGAAAGCATTAATACTATTTTAGATCAATTAGAATTAAAGCGACGTGGAGAATTAGACAAAGTATATGTTACTGGATGCCTCAGCGAAAGATATCGTAGTGATTTAGAATCAGAAATGCCTGAAGTAGACGCATGGTTTGGCACCTTAGAATTACCCATGATTTTAAAGCAATTTGATGCTGATTATAAAGCTGAATTAATTGGAGAACGAATGTTAAGCACTCCAAAGCACTATGCTTACTTAAAAATTAGCGAAGGATGTAATAGAACCTGTTCTTTTTGTGCTATACCATTAATGCGTGGTAAACACATAAGCCGAACAATAGAATCACTGGTTGAAGAGGCAGAAGCTTTGGTTAAAAAAGGAGTAAAAGAAATTATGCTAATTGCCCAAGAGCTTACTTATTATGGCTTAGATATTTATAAAAAGCGGGAGCTCCCAAAATTATTGAATGCCTTAGCTGATATTAAAGGCTTGGAATGGATACGATTACATTATGCATACCCTAGTAAATTTCCTTTAGAAATATTAGAAGTAATACGTGATAGGGATAATATTTGTAAATACCTCGATATGCCTTTACAACATGCAAGCAATAATATGCTTGATGCCATGCATAGGAATATTACTCGAGAAGAAATGACCGAACTAATTTTTCAGATTCGTGAGAGAGTGCCTGGTATTTGTTTGCGTACTACATTAATTGCTGGTTTCCCGGGAGAAACTGAAGATGATGTTGAAGAATTGAAAGCATTTTTACAAGAACATCGTTTTGATAGAGTAGGTATTTTTAATTATTCTCATGAAGAAAACACTTCAGCTTATGATTTAGTAGATGATGTACCTGCTGAAGTTAAAGCAGAACGAGCACAATCTATTATGGAAGTGCAACAAGAAATCAGCTACCAAAAAAATCAAAAAAAAATTGGCAAAGTTTTTAAAGTACTTATCGATAAAAAAGAAGCTGGAAGGTATTTAGGTAGAACTGAATTTGATAGTGTAGAAGTAGATAATGAAGTAGTAATTCATTCATCAAAAAAACTCCCGATAGGAGAATTCGTAAATGTACTAATTACTAAAGCATATGATTATGATTTGGAAGGAGAAGTTGTTTAAATTTTAAAACCAAATGTTAACACTGCATTTCCCCTGCTCCCAGTTTGTGTTGCAAAAGTATTTGGTTTGTCATTTAATAAATAAGGAAATTGGTAATCCTTATTTATAATATGCGAATAGGTTAGGTCGATAAAAAATCCTTTGTTTCTATAGCCCAATCCGCAAGAACCTATAATCCGATTGGCATTTAAAACTTTGTCTGCATAAGGACTTCCGTAAAAAGCACCACCTAAACGAAGCATCCAAGTATTAAACTTTAATTCACCTCCTAATTTTAAATTAATATTTCCTTTATAAGTGTCTTTAATAGCATCATTGATGGAGCGATAATAGTTTACCAAATTATTATTTGATTGATTTTCATTGGCAGCCGAAAAACGTGCGCCTTTATAATTTACATATTCCAAATCTGCGCTAATAAATCCTCTTTGTAATCGAGTATCTTTTACTTCTCTAAAAACATAACTGGCACTTGCAATAATTCTATAAGGTGTTAAAAGATTGTAATGAGATAGCCCAGCATTTCCACTATTTAACGCATCACTACTTTCTTTTTTTAACCCAGCATAAGTCTCCGTATTGGTAACTATTGATGATCTAATTTGATCATTAAACGTCATAAACTGCGGAGTATGAAATGCAAAACCTAGTCGTATAAATTCCTTGGGTTTGAATATTATACCCATTTTAGCACCAATGCCAGTTCCATTTGAAATAAAAGTTTCTTTATATTCAAAAAAACTAAATTGGTTGTTGGTATTATTTGTTACATCACGTTCACTATAAAATAATTCACGCGTATATTTTATGATCGGAATAGTTAAACTACCACCAACATATAACTGATCATTCATATTTCCGGCAACACCTATTGCTACTTCATTATAACCTCCTGTTGTTTGTGCGTTGTACAATTGATTAACTCCTGAAGAAATAGGAACCAAACTTTGATAACCGGCTACAATTCCACCTGGGCCTCTTATTGTATCAACTAAATAAGTTCTAAATGCGAGGGATGATCCAAAAATATAATTTTTCAAAGCTGCGTTAGTATCGGCACGGTCTCTGATTAACTCTTCTAAATATTTTTCACTAAAAGAGCTAACATTATTTTTCCCACTATATTGAATATTATTATTGTAATTGGATAGTTGATTAATCGAAATAGCAAAAGCAGAACTTGTCCACTTACTTCTTTTATTGGTATTGCCTGCTAAAATAATACCAGAAGTGCCATAACTAAAACTACTCTTAGTTGTTGCAGTGTCTTTTGTTCTATAATTAAATTTATTGTTGTTGAATATAAATCCTGGTGATAAAACGAGTTCATGGGTTTTATAAAATCCTAAACCTGCAGGGTTTACATGATTGGCAGTAATATCTCCACCTAATGATCCCATAACCCCACCCACAGCCATCATACGTGCAGTGCCATTTTGTGTAAACCAAGCAGTTCTTAAAGCTTCATCGGGAGTTTGAGACGATGCAACCAAACCGATACTACTTAAAAAGAAGACAAATATTTTTTTCATATATGGATAATGAATTTCCTTATGGTGTTTGCACATCAATGAATAAATGAATAATGAATCTTAATTATTGACCACGCCCTGATCTTCCAGAATTAGCACTTGAACCAGTACTATTTACACCTCCACTACTGCCACCAGCAGAACTGTTAGTAGGTGTTGAACTGCTAAATGTTCTAGCTGGTCTATCGTAACTACTTTGACCACCGCTTCCATTTGAAGGAGTACTAATTACACTGCGTATTAAACTTCCAAAAGTCTTATTATTGCCAGATGTACTAGGTGCAGACCAACTATTATACTTTCCATCGTTATTAGAATTGTTATACGTTCTATTGCGATAAGCATTAATATTTGATCCAGAAGTATAAGTGGCTGGAATTGATTTTGGACTAGTATATGCAATCAAACAATATATTGGATTGTTCCAACCTAAACCGTAACCATTATTTCCCCAATAATTCCAACCAATGTTCCAACCTGTATTCCAACCAGAATTCCAACCGATATTCCATGGGTTATAAATTGAACTATACATATTTCCATGAATGCCAGATCTATAATAATTATTAAAACCATTATAGCTGTAGCTTGGAGCAAAATTGTAGCGCATATCATTCCAATAACTAAAATCATCCATACTACTCCATTGATTTCTGTTAGCTACTTTCATTCGTAAATAACGATCATCCATGGTTCGAACATATTGGTCATATTGCTCTCCTTCTTCTGCTTGTTTTCTTACTTCACTAGAAGAAATATCTTTCCCCGGAGAATAATACAAATCATCTGGAGTTTGTCCAGATTGATAAGCAGTACTACAACTACTAATTAGCGTTGCAATAATCATCGTTCCTAATAATGTTTTTTTCATAGTTCAAGCTTTAAGGTTAGCTACTATTGATGGTTGAAGTTACATACATTTGCGTCTGTTGACTTCATTTTAACATATTCACAAAATGTATGCCAACTAACGGCCGTTAGTATTAAATTTAAAAAATTGGATTTTTTTTATGGGAAAGGTGATAACTTCTAGAGATCAAGACTATTCGCAATGGTATAACGACTTAATAATCAAGGGTAATTTAGCCGATTATAGTGCTGTTAGAGGGTGTATGGTAATTAAACCCTACGGTTTTGCACTTTGGGAAAATATGCGTGATGTACTCGATAAAATGTTTAAAGATACAGGCCACCAAAATGCTTATTTCCCCTTATTTGTACCTAAAAGTTTATTTGAAGCTGAAGAAAAAAATGCTGAGGGATTTGCCAAAGAGTGTGCTGTAGTTACGCATTATAGATTGATGAGTGATCCAAACAACAAAGGAAAATTAATTGTCGACCCAGATGCAAAATTAGAGGAAGAATTGGTAGTTCGCCCAACTAGTGAAGCAATCATTTGGAATACTTATAAAGGTTGGATACAATCTTACCGTGATCTTCCTTTACTTATTAATCAGTGGGCAAATGTGGTTAGATGGGAAATGCGTACACGGTTGTTTTTACGCACCGCTGAGTTTTTATGGCAAGAGGGGCATACTGCTCATGCAACTGCAGAAGAAGCAATTGAGGAAACACGAAAAATGTTGGATGTATATGCAGACTTTGTAGAAAATTGGATGGCATTGCCTGTTATTAAAGGTGTTAAATCGCCTAACGAACGATTTGCTGGAGCAGAAGACACCTATTGTATTGAAGCCCTTATGCAGGATGGTAAAGCATTACAAGCAGGTACTTCTCATTTTTTAGGACAAAATTTTGCAAAAGCTTTTGATGTAAAGTTTAGTGATAAAAATAATAAACTAGATTATGTTTGGGCAACCAGTTGGGGGGTAAGTACCAGATTAATTGGTGGATTAGTAATGGCTCATAGTGATGATGATGGATTAATACTTCCGCCAAGAATTGCTCCTATACAAGTTGTAATTGTTCCTATTTACAAAGGCGATGAACAAAAAGCACAAATAACTGAAGTAGTAAATACCATTGTTAATAAATTAAAAGCAATTGGTATTTCTGTAAAATATGATGATTCTGATAACAATCGTCCGGGTTGGAAATTTGCAGAATATGAATTGAAGGGAGTGCCAGTTAGAGTAGCAGTTGGGGCAAGAGATTTAGAAAATAAAGTAGTAGAAATAGCACGTAGAGATACAAAAGAAAAAGCAACTATCAGTTTGGATGGAATTGATTTTTATATTCAAAACTTATTGATTGATATACAACTACAAATGTTTAATAAAGCAAAAGCCTATCGTGATGATCATATTACACCTGCCGATACTTGGGAAGAATTTATAAATATACTCGATAATAAAACTGGGTTTGTATTTGCACATTGGGATGGTACAGCAGATTCAGAAGACAAAATTAAAGAGCTAGCAAAAGCAACAATACGTTGTATTCCATTAGATAACCCTTTGGAAGAAGGTAAGTGTATTTTGTCGGGAAATAAATCAACTCAGCGTGTACTTTTTGCAAGGGCATATTAAGGGAAGTAGAAATGCGACAAAAAGAAATTCATTCATCATTGCAACCATTCTTAGATGGGAAAGTAATTTTAATTGATAAACCGCTCGAATGGACTTCCTTCGACATAGTTCGTAAAATTAGAAATTGCACGGGTATTATTAAAGTTGGCCATGCTGGAACACTTGATCCACTTGCGTCTGGCTTATTAATTGTTTGCATTGGAAAGTTTACTAAAAAAATTAATGAATATATGGGGATGGAGAAAGAGTACATAGGTACTTTTACTTTAGGCGCTGTAACTCCAACTTACGATTTAGAATCTGAACCTGATCAAATTAAAAATACCGATCATCTTACCAATGAACTGATTCTTGCTAAAACCAATCAATTTACTGGTTTAATTATGCAAGTGCCGCCAGCTCATTCTGCCATTAAGCAAGATGGTAAACCTGTATACATAGCTGCTCGTAAAGGTATTGATGTGAAACTCGAACCTCGTCCTGTAACCATACATCAATTTGTTATTGAACAAATAAAATTACCTGTAGTACATTTTAAAGTTGTTTGTTCAACAGGAACTTATATTAGAAGCTTAGCAAATGATTTTGGAAAAGCACTTGGTGTTGGTGGCTATATGAGTAGTTTACGTAGATCTAGAATTGGCAATTTTTTGGTAGAAGATGCACAATCAATTAATGAATTTGTACAATCTATTCATCAACTAAAACAATTAGAAGGGTAAGCCAATACCCAGTTGCAGTGCATAGTTTGGAACACTTACGCCATTTGCTCTTACATCAGTCCAATTAAAATTATTTACACTCATCCATCCTCCATTAGCCAACCGGAGTGGATCTTTAACTTTATAAGCAAAGTCGAGCCGAATTAAAAAATACGACATATCGAATCTAATTCCTGTACCAACTCCAATTGCTAAATCATTTCCAAAGTTGCTTATATCAAAATTTGTTCTTGAGTCGTATGTACTTGATTTTTTCGTATTCCAAATATTACCAATATCGGTAAATAAAGTGCTGCCAATTTTAAGACTACCAAACGAGGCTAATAAAAAACGATACTCTAGATTCATTTCTAATTGCATATCTCCAAATCGATCTCTATAAGCATTTAATGAAGTATCTTTTTCACTTTGAGG
>JBKJQV010000131.1:0-4752 GCA_046593815.1 Sediminibacterium sp.
TCTATGCTAGAAGAACATTATTTGAAAAAGTAAATATTACTGCAGGTGCAAACTTAGATCCATATTCTGTAGATAAAAATGGTTACCGTGTAAACAAAATACTTTGGGATCCTGCAAAATTTAAGTTTGGAAGAATTACAGGTGGAAATATCGCACTGTCTACTTCTTTCAAAAGCAAATCGAAAGACGGGAAATCAGAAAAAGACAAAGATAAAAATGTTCCTATTGATCCTTTTATGACACCAGATGAGCAACAAAGGCAACTTCAATTTGTAAGAGCTAACCCAGCCGAGTTTACCGATTTTAATATTCCTTGGAGTTTAAATATATCTTACTCTTTTAATTTTACTAGAGTATTGTTACCTGATTTTAGTGGGTTTAAAACGGAAACATTTTCTTCTTTAAATTTTAATGGCGATTTTAGTTTAACTGATAAATGGAAAGTAGGTGCAACTGGCTATTATGATGTTAGTAATGGTGGACTTCAACAATTAAGTACTTACATAACAAGAGAAATGCACTGTTGGCAATTATCTATAAATGTTAATCCTGTTGGATTATATCGATCTTTCAATATTACTATTAATCCTAAATCGGGAATACTACGAGATCTCCGAATCAATCGTAGCAGAACTTTCTCAAATACGAGTTTTTAATTTCTATTCATTTTTCGAGTAATAATCACTCATTGTATTAAATACTTTTTCTTTTAATTCTTCTACTGTTAAATTAGACGGATCAATAGGAGCTAAAAAATGTATTGATAATTTTTTAGGGAGTAAATAAAAAGTCTTTTTCGAACTTAACGCTTTTTTTGTGTTGAATATAACAGCTGGAATAATTGAATGTTGTGTATCTATTGCTAATTTAAAAGCACCATCATAAAACTTTTTCAAAGGCATATTGGATTTATTGCGAGTGCCTTCGGGATAAATACACATATGGAAACCATTGTCTAAAGCAGATTTCATTAAATCGAAACTTTTTCTTCTACTTGAATCACTATTTCTATCTACAATAACTGAGCCTCTATTATAATACCATCCAAATAGCGGAACTTTTAGAAAATCTTTTTTTGCAATTGTTTTATTTGCACCAGGAATGAATGGTGATGAAAGCGGAATATCTAACAAAGCATTATGGTTACAAGTAACTATATAAGTTTTTCCCTTTTCAAAATTTTCTTCACCTTTTGTACTAACTGGACAACCAATCATATATAACCAAATTGTCATCCAACCTTTTGCGGTTTTAATAAAATAATATATTCCTTTAGGATCAGCGTAAAACGAACTGATATAAGAAGGGATTAGTGCAATTAAAAATGTAGATACAAAGCTAATTAATCCCCAGAATGCCCATATTCTAGCAAAAATATTAAGCAAAAAAGTTACGATTGATTTCATTTTTATAATTTCCAGTTAATTGGTTCAATTCCTTGTTGCATTAATAATTCATTTGTTTTACTAAAATGCTTACATCCAAAAAAACCTTTGTCGGCACTAAAAGGAGAAGGATGCGCAGCTTTTAGTATATGGTGTTTGGTAACATCAATTAAAATTTGTTTTTCATGTGCAAACTTACCCCATAAAAGAAAAACTATGCCTTTCTTTTCATTAGAAATTTTCTGTATAACGGCATTGGTAAAATCCATCCATCCAATTTTAGCATGACTAGCAGGTTCATTAGCTCTTACGGTAAGCACTGCATTTAACAATAACACGCCTTGTTCTGCCCAAGGAGTAAGATTGCCAGTTGATGGTATTTCCATTCCTATATCTTTTTTTAGCTCTTTAAAAATATTAACTAAGGATGGAGGAGGTTTTACTCCATCTGGAACAGAAAAACTCAACCCATGTGCTTGTCCATTACCGTGGTAAGGATCCTGACCAAGAACTACCACTTTTAAATGATTGAAAGGTGTTTTATCAAAAGCGTTAAATATCTGTTTGCCAGGCGGAAAAATTATTGCTTTAGTAGCTTTTTCCGATTTTAAATGGGCACTAATTTGTTGAAAATAAGAACGATTAAATTCCTTGGATAATACCTCTTTCCAACTTGGTTCAATATGTACATCCATAAAGCAATTTAATTTAAAAGATTTTTCTATACAATGGTTTATTTATTAAAAATACAAACAGGTAGGTATTTGCTATTGTGGATAAACTAAATAGATTTGTTAATAACAATAAACAAAAAAAAATTACTAAATCCAAATATATGAAAGTTGAAATTTTGCACAAATTTTTTGCAACTAATTCAGAATTTAGGTTAAAATTTTTCAAATTAATTTTGCGATAAAAGCTACTATTTCTTGCAAAATTATTGAATGTTAATTTGCTAATTAGATTTGAAATAATTTTTATCAAAAGAAAATTAGTAAATTAAATTTATAAAATTAATCACTTAATGAATAATTGTTGCAAAACTCTATTGCTATTACCATATCATTATGCAATAAGCGGTCGGCTTCATTAAAACTAATTTTAGTCCTAAATTCGATCATTAATTTTTCAATAACTGGTGAACTTTTCATTGGTCTTCGATAATCCAATGCTTGAGCTGCACTTAATAATTCAATTGCCAAAACTTTTTCTACATTCTTGATTACTCTATAACATTTAGTGGCAGCATTTGCACCCATACTAACATGATCCTCTTGGTTATTACTAGATGAAATACTATCTACAGAGGCAGGTGTACAAAGCTGCTTGTTTTCGCTAACAATCCCAGCAGCAGTATATTGAGGTATCATGAAGCCTGAATTAAGTCCTGCATCTTTTACGAGGAATAAAGGCAAGTTGCGTTGACCAGATATTAATTGATAAGTTCTTCTTTCGGAAATGTTGGCAATTTCACTCATTCCAATTGCCAAATAATCCAAAGCCATAGCAAGTGGTTGTCCATGAAAGTTTCCGCCACTAACAATTAAATCTTCATCAGGAAAAATATTAGGGTTATCTGTTACTGAATTAATTTCTTGTAAAAAAACCGATAGTACATGTGTAAATACATCTTTACTAGCTCCATGCACTTGAGGTATACATCTGAATGAGTATGGATCTTGAACCTGTAATTTTTGTTGAGTTGCTATAGTACTTCCTTGAAGGTGTTGGAGCATTTTTTTTGCAGTAGCAACTTGTCCAACATGAGGTCGTATGCGATGTATATGTTCATCAAGTGGTTCGAGATTACAATCAAACGCATCAAAAGACATAGCAGCAATTAAATCGGCAATTGCTAATAAGTGTTCTGTCTTTTTTAAGCAATACATTCCATAAGCACTCATGAATTGAGTACCGTTTATCAAAGCTAACCCCTCTTTGCTTTGTAACTGAATTGGCTCCCAATTAAATCGTTTCATTATTTCTTCAGTCGCAACTTTTTTGCTATCATGGTAAACATCACCTAAGCCCAATAATGGTATACTTAAATGACTTAAAGGAGCTAAATCTCCGGAAGCACCTAAAGAACCCTGTGTATAAATTACTGGGAAGATATTGTTGTTATAAAAATCCATTAATCTAATTACAGTAGCAATCTGAACTCCACTATGTCCATAGCTAAGAGATTTTATTTTGAGCATAAGCATCAACTTCACTATGTCTAAAGGCACTTCTTCCCCTAATCCACAAGCATGAGATACCAATAAATTGTATTGTAGTTGTTCAATTTGGGTTGAGTCTATTTGTACATTTTGTAGAAATCCAAATCCAGTATTGATCCCATAATACAATTGAGTGTTTTCATTGGTTTTTTGATCGAGATAATCTCTGCATTTCATGATCTTCTCATGGGCATCAAAAGATATAGATACCAGTTGATTATAATCGAGTAAGTCTTTAACTTGTTGAAAATGAAGCCACTTACTATCGAGTGGTAGGTAATTGTAACTCATTTGGGCAATCGTTTGTTGCAAAGTAATTGAAATAGCCGAATGAGAGGAAAAACGAGACTTGGTTTGTAAAAATGAGTATTTTTCCGTTATTTTGCACCTCCAAAAGAGGTTTTTCGGCTTAATTGGAGGAATAAAATAAAATTTTGGTTCGGTAGCTCAGTTGGATAGAGCAACTGCCTTCTAAGCAGTAGGTCATTGGTTCGAATCCAATCCGGATCACATAGGTGAACTAAAAAGGTTCACCTTTTTTATTACCCACAATCGAATTACAAGCAAATAGAACAGTGTTCATTTAGTACCTTTACACTCCAAAATAACTGATTAATGAGCCAAGAAAAGAGCCTGAATTTTATTGAAGAGATTATTGAATCGGATCTAGCAGATGGCAAACATCAGTCAATTATTACTCGTTTCCCTCCTGAACCAAATGGTTATTTGCATATTGGTCATGCTAAAAGTATCTGTCTCAATTTTGGATTAGCCAAAAAATATGGTGGATCAACCAATCTGCGTTTTGATGATACCAACCCTGATACAGAAGATACAGAATATGTAGAAAGCATTAAGGATGATGTAAGATGGCTTGGTTTTGAATGGGCTAATGAATTATATGCATCAGATTACTTTGATCAACTTTATATTCTTGCTTCGCAATTAATTAAAAAAGGACTAGCTTATATAGACGATAGCACAAGTGAAGAAATAGCACTTCAAAAAGGAACACCTACACAACCTGGTATCCGCAATCAATATGCCGAAAGAACAATTGAAGAAAATATGCAGTTGTTCATCGATATGAAAGATGGTAAATATGCAGATGGTACAAAAGTGGTTAGAGTTAAAATAGATATAGC
>JBKJQV010000058.1:0-5125 GCA_046593815.1 Sediminibacterium sp.
TTTGTTTTGATTTTGTCCAAAACAATTTCCTTAACATCAAATCCATATTTTTCTGCAAGTAAAAATGCAAATGAAAATATATCGGCAAGTTCCTCTTTTACTTTTTCAGTATTTGCTTCTTCAGCTTTCTTCCAAAGAAATAATTCCAAAAGTTCAGCAGATTCAATGGTTATAGCTAATGCTAAATCTTTTGGATTATGAAATTGTTCCCAATCTCTTTCATTTCTGAATTTTAAAAGTGCTTGAATTATTTCTTCACTTTCTTTCATTACTTATTTGGTTTATGAATTGTGTCTTGACCTAAAATCAGTTTTCTAATTTAGTTAATAAATCCTGCATTTGTTTTACTAAGATAATTCATCTGGAATAAGGTTGATTAAAAAAGTTGAATCACGACTACCGTCCGCCTCCATTTTGCAAAGTTCATTTTAGTTGATATTTTTTATTTCACACGCTTAGTTAACCAAACAATGATTTCTTCAACTTTTGTTTTACCAAAAGTAATATTGTTAACAAAGCTGTATTTATCTTCTTCTGTTGAGTGAATTTCTTCAGCTTCCTTAATAGAGATCATTGGGCAAGTTTGGCTAGTAATTCTTTGTCTTCCAATAGAATTTTATTCAGCGAAGAAATGATAGGAGTATCTATTTCCTGCTTTTTGTCTAATTCTTTTAGGAAAGCTAAAAGTACACCCAAAGCTTTATCCGAAAAGTGGTCTAAAACCTTACTTATATCAAACTTAATTTCATCTTTTGACATTATAGTGTATTGATATCTAAGGTTACTATATTTTTCAAAACGAATACCCTTTTAAAATATCAGCTAAGACTTAAAACTACGGTATTCTAAAAATTTAAAAAAATGAGAAGCAACACATTAGTTCCTAGTAATTTCGGGTTGATGACCTCAGCAACATATAATCCTTATAAACTCCATAAACCAATAAACCATTCCCTCACTTAACCTTCACCATAAAAACTGCTGGCACAGCTCTTTGTCTTTCTTTATCACTTGGCGTGATTGTTTGCTTACCATATACGAGTAAGCAACTACTTCCTCCCCCATCTAAATTAAAGGCTTCTTCGCAACCAATACCTGTTAACAAGCGCGATAACTGCTCTAAGTTAGCACCTTCTGCTTTTCCCGGGAATCTTCCTTCAACAGCCATTTTGACTCGTTCTACAATAGGATTACCAATAGATAACCCATAGATAAGCCGTATATAACCCGAAAATAATAACGTCAGGCATGCCGCCTAACACCAAAATCTATCAAACCCAATATATTTAAGAATTGTTTTTACATGTAGAACTACCCGAGATGAAAGGCGATATACTAAAATCCAACTGCCCGATAAATCGGGACAAGTATTGCAAAACTTTTTGTTAACTGCTGACGCTTAGTCTGAAGATATTTCAATTACGTTAGGCAAGTTCCCTTCTGCAATTCTTTTGAACATTAAAGGAATGAGTTCTTGGAGTGTGATTAACCTATTGTCTGACGCACATAAAACTGCTATTATAAGTGGGAGTTTTCTGGGTAAGCTTTCGTCAAGCAAAATTTTCATGAAGTAGTTTCTCGGAGGTAAGTGTTTTTTTGGCCATTTCTAAAACAGCAAGAGCAGATTCTTTAGAAACAGAAGGGAAGTCATCCAGGAATTCAGCCAAATCGTCTCCACCTTCAATATAGTCGAAAAGAGTTTGAATTTGAACACGCGTTCCTACAAATACTGGAGCGCCACTCATTACTTCAGGATCTATGCTTATTTCTCCGTATTTCATAGTTAATAATTTTTAATTTAAAGGTACTAATATTTTTAGAACCAATTCTGAAGTTGAAATGAAGTAGTTTTTAGCTAACGACCTGGACTTTGCGAAGATTGACTCGTTCTAAAATAGGATTACCAATAGATAACCCATAGATAAGCCGTATATAACCCGTATATAAGCCGTATATAACCCGTACCTTTAAAGTATGGCTTATCTATAACTTATCTATGGTTTATATATATTTTATATTTAATATATTACAGAATAGCTCCCGAAGAAGGAATACGTTTTGAATCTACAATCTGAAACTACTTTGTAGCAATCTTCAATCTAGGTCTAATTATAATTGAACAGTCAAATCAGATTGAAGATTGATAATTGAAGATTGAAAATTGAAGACTGAAGATTGATAATTGAAGTCTGAAGTTTAAATAGCTTTCCCTTTGAGTGCTCCGCTTACAGCGGCATCCATAGCCCTTTCGGCAAAAGGGCGACTGATTTCGTTCAGTTCTTCTATTTTGGATTGGATTAGGTTCTTATCGTCCATTGTTAATGCCAATTGCAAATTTTGCATGGCAGATGCTGTTGCAATTAATTCATCCTTTGTAAGTAACACAGTATTTTTTGCAATGAACTTTTCAGTCACTTCTAAAATTTGTTCGCCTTCTGTTCTTGCTTCAACCAATGCACGAATGGCAATATCTTCTTTTGCGTTAGTAATGCTATCCATCAACCTAGTTTCAACTTCTTCATCCGTTAACCCATACTGAGGTTTTACTTCAATGCTTTGTTCTACCCCACTACGCAATTCTTTTGCAGTAACCGATAAAATTCCATCTGCATTAATTAAAAAACCAACTTCTACTTTAGGCATGCCAGCTGGCATTCCAGGGATTCCAGTAAAATTAAATTCGGCCAATTTTCGGTTATGTTGCACTAAATCTCTCTCCCCCTGAAACACAGAAATACGCATGCTGCCTTGTCCGTCTTTTGAGGTGGTGTATTGCTTACTAGCTTTATTCGGAATTTTAGAATTGCGCGTAATTAGTACTTCCATTAATCCGCCCATTGTTTCAATACCCAAGCTAAGCGGCGTAATATCTAACAATAAAAAGTCTTTGTTATTGCCCGCTAAAATATCGGCCTGAATAGCTGCACCCAACGCCACTACTTCATCGGGGTTAACGCTATCATTAACAGCTTGATTAAAAAAACTACTGATGGATGTTTTTACCAAAGGCACGCGGGTACTGCCTCCTACCATAATTACTGCTCCAATATCTTTTATGGTTAATTGCGCATCGGCCAATGCTTTTGTGCAAGATTCGATGGTTCTTTTTACCAAAGGCTCAAGTATTACATTCAGTTGATCAACAGTAATTGATAATTGATGTCCACCCCATTCTCCGTTAAATACATTTGCATTACTCAATTCTTTTTTTGCTGATTCTGCCAATAATCGGAGCGATTGTAATTGAGATTTATCGTTATTAATTTCATGAAAAGAAATGCCAATTTGAGTTAACCAAAATTCCATTATTGCTCTATCAAAATCATCGCCCCCTAAATAAGTATCACCGTTAGTACTTAATACTTCAAAAATTCCACCAGCAATTTTTAAAATCGAAATATCAAAAGTACCACCGCCTAAATCGTACACTGCAATAGTTTTCTCTTCGTCTTTTTGCAATCCCATTCCATAAGCTAAGCTAGCAGCAGTAGGCTCGTTAACAATGCGCAGAACATCTAGCCCCGCTAGCTTTCCGGCATCACGTGTAGCCTGACGTTGTGCATCATTAAAATAAGCGGGCACGGTAATTACAGCTTTTGAAACAGTAGTTTTTAAAATATGCTCGGCCCTATTTTTTAATTCTTTTAAAATATAAGAAGAGAGTTCAATGGGCGAATAAAAACGATTGCCTATTTGTACTTTAACCAAACGATCGGCATCATCATCAATAACTTTGTAGGTAAAAAAATCGGCATTGGCTTTAAGGTCGTTGTAACTTTTTCCCATCAAGCGCTTCGCGCTAAAAATAGTATTGGTCGGATCGGATTCTAAATAGTTTTTCGCCTGCTCTCCTACTTCTGCATTACCTAGGTCATCAAAGTGAACAATACTTGGCACCAGGCTGCTGCTATCAAATTCTTTTAATGCAGTGGGCAATTTACTATCTGGATGAATAATAGCTACTAAACTATTGGTGGTTCCTAAATCAATCCCAACAATTATTTCAGCTTGTTGCAAACTTCCTGTTGCTATATTAATTGCAATTTTTGCCATATTTATAAATTACTGCTTTGCTAAAATGCAAATGTAAAGTAAACCAATTTCCATGCTGTTGCGAATTACGAAATGAATGGACCTAGTCTTCCACAACAGTGGTGTTACTGGCAAAATCGTGTAATGGAGCGCCTAAAAAAGGACCGAAAAATAAATCGATGATGGATAATCGCACTATGCTTCTCCAAATAATTTGTACAAAACTGGGTTTTAAACCAACCATATTAACCACTTTGGTATTGGTAAACCATTTGGCGGGGGATTTAGAAAAAATGGATTCGAATATGTGGTAATAGCTAAATATTGTTGCAAAGAAAAACCAGCCAAAGTTATAGGGATGGTATCTCCAATACATTACATACCAATTGTACCATCGAAAAATAAGCATGGCCAAAATGGTGATTAATACGGTATCTATAAAAAAATTAAGTGCTCTTGTGCCATCTCCTACTTTCTGCATAAATAAATCCTTTAATACAAAATTACAGCTTTGCAAGGATGCCCACCTATTTTGTACATTTGCACAAACAATTGTAGATGAGTTTAATAGCAGAATTACAATGGCGTGGTATGGTGCAGGATATTATGCCTGGAACCGAAGAGTTATTAGCAAAAGAAATGGTGAGTGGCTATATAGGGTTCGATCCAACATCCGACAGTTTGCATATTGGCAGTTTGGTACCTATTTTATTATTGGTGCATTTACAAAAAGCCGGACATAAACCTTATGCCTTAGTTGGTGGCGCTACTGGTATGGTGGGCGACCCAAGTGGCAAGAGTGAGGAGCGCAATTTATTAAGTGAAGATGTGTTGTTGCACAATCAGGCAGGGGTACAAAAGCAGTTAGCAAAATTTTTAGATTTTAGTGCAGATAAAAACAATAAAGCAGAAATGGTGAATAACTACGACTGGTTTAAAGATTTTAGTTTCTTGCATTTTATACGCGATGTAGGCAAATACATTACGGTGAATTATATGATGAGTAAGGATAGTGTGAAGAAAAGATTGGAAGGCGATACAGGAATGAGCTTTACAGAGTTTACCTATCAATTAGTTCAGGGCTACGATTTTT
>JBKJQV010000139.1:0-4674 GCA_046593815.1 Sediminibacterium sp.
CTGTATCTCCATGTGGTCCGCCAATTACGAATTTACCAGTAGGGTTAATATGGTATTTAATGTTGTTGTTAAACAACTTCGCATATTTTTTATATTTCGCTTTAACTCTTGGAATAAGGATATTAATGATATCTTCTTTAATCTTAGCCAACATCTTTGCTTCTGAATCAAAATCATCGTGTTGAGTAGATACAACAATTGCATCGATCCTAACTGGACGATTGTTATCATCATATTCTAAAGTAACTTGACTCTTAGCATCTGGACGTAAATATTTGATGGCTTTGTTCTCTCTTCTGAGAGCAGCCAACTCAATCAATATTTTGTGGGCCAAATCCAATGCCAATGGCATATAATCATCAGTTTCATTGCTTGCATATCCAAACATCATTCCTTGGTCACCTGCACCTTGCTCTTCTTTTTTCTTACGATCTACACCTTGATTAATATCTGCACTTTGCTCATGAATAGCCGATAAAATTCCACAACTATTAGCTTCAAACATATACTCACTCTTGGTATAGCCAATTTTGCGGATTACTCCACGAGCAATTTCTTGAACGTCTAAATAAGCTTTTGATTTTACTTCACCAGCTAAAACAACCTGACCAGTTGTTACTAATGTTTCGCACGCAACCTTCGACTGAGGGTCGAATGCTAAAAAGTTATCAATTAATGCATCAGAAATCTGATCAGCTACCTTGTCTGGATGACCTTCAGAAACACTCTCAGAAGTAAATAAATAAGACATTTTTTATGATTTGATTTTAATAAGATTGCAAATATATTGCAAAGAAGATAAATATTAAAGTTTAGAGTATACAATTCTTAAACGCATTCTAAATCGGGTATTAGTGCCACCACCTAAGCGCACCCTTCCATTACCTACTATATTTCCAATAGAAGGATTTAAATAATATACTTGTGAAACAAAATTATTCGGGTATGCAGGAGAATACCTAATAGAATCATTGGTTGGAGCAGTTAACCTCATTGTAAATGAAGTATCTTTTCTAGATACAATTCCTTGCAAATATCGAGTTAGTTCAAAATTATATCCAGCTAATCTATCATAACCAGAAACAGTTTTATAGAATAAATAGCCTCCAAATGAAAGGGTATTAGGACCGGTTTGCCCAATTTGATAATCATTCGGAATATTCCTTTTGATTGATTTTGCAGAATCATAGATACTTAATAATAACAACCGAGGTGGCGCCATATATCTGTCAATGGTCATCAAATTAGCATCATCAGGTACCTGCTCAGTTATTAATTCTGCTTTGTGTATTATCCTGTTATTTAATTTATCGAGGTTAGGTATTTTAATTCTAACATAAGTACCGGGTGATGCTTGAACATAAACCAGTGAATCTGGCTTTGAAGTAGTAGTTAGTCTGCCAGCTACTTCACTACCTGATCTGCTACGAGTTATATAGTTAGCATCGCCGCTTGTAAATGAATTAAATCTAAAATAAACAGCATTGGTATCTCTTGAAGTAGCACCTGTTGTATTAGAATTATAGTATAATGCTAGCTTGGTATTGGTGTCGAGCATATTAATAAAAAGTAAAGCATTGGCAGGATTTGCAGATTCGGCTTTTACTGTAAATCCTGCAAAATAAGTTCTAAACAATGTATCATTTCGATAAGCATTTGTTGAATCATAGCTTTTTATAAACCTAGCTGCAACATCACTTCGTAATTTAATACGAATTTGATTTTTAGATACCTCATACCGATTAATAACAGAATCACCAATACGTCTGATATCAATTGTTGTTGTACTACCTAAACTACCTGCAGAGCTGATGGGATAAACAGCCGGAAAGTTAGAAGGGTACACTTTAAATGGATCAAGAACAGTAGTTTTACTGATTTCATCAACACTAATTCGCAATGGTTGAGAGGAATCTCCATAGAAAGAATTATAGCTCAATATTAATACAGCTGAATCTGCTCTAATACTATCTTTAGTTCCTGGAATTGAGAAAGGAAAAAATTGAGGGAGCAACTCGAAATTTAATGAAGCAGATGTTTTTCCAAAAATTGGATCATTAAAAATTGTTCCTAATGTATGAATGTCTTGCTTATAAATACGAGTAGTATCGGTTTCTTCAAAACTATCTGTTATTACTTGCATTGTAGTATCAAATGTATTAACTCCGTCTACTGAAGGAATTAGTCCACTACCTATTTCAGTATTAGTAATTCTGGTACAAGATGTTGTAACTAATAAAAAAGATACCAATAAGATAGCGATACTTCGCAATGAAGAGGTTGAATGCATGTGCTAAAAATTACTTGCCCGCAAGGTCGTTGTACAATTCTAAATACTCTGTTAAATCAGAGTCCCATCCTTTGAAAGAAACCACTTTTTTGCCTTTTACTTTTGAAAATTCTTCAACTAGCTTCTTTTCAATAATATCTGAACCAAAAGTAATAGCATCTGCATAATGGGCTCCGCCTCTGAACATAGCGGTATTGGTTAATTCTTTAAATGGTTCTAAATCTTTGTCCTTAATGTTAGCATTTATAATTGCCTGTTTTAAGAAATTTGGACCTAGTTTCTCTTTGAAGGTATTTTGACCAATGGTGAAAATAACTTTAGTGTTACCAAAAACAGGCTCTTTTTTGTATGCTGTTTTTATGAAAGCGGGTATCAAGCTACTCATCCAGCCACTGCAATGAATTACATCTGGAGGCCATCCAAATTTTTTAACGGTTTCTAGTGCGCCTTTACAAAAGAAAACGGTTCTTAAATCATTATCTGGGAACCATATTTCATTTTCGTCGTGAAAAATTTGTTTTCGCTTGAAAAAATCTTCATTTTCCAAAAAATAAACTTGCAAACGAGCATTAGGCAAAGAAGCAACCTTAATTTGTAGTGGATAATCATCGTTATCAACAGAAACGTTAATTCCCGACAAACGAACTACTTCATGCAAGCGATGTCTTCGTTCATTAATAACACCAAAACGAGGCATAATGCATCTCACTTCAAGTCCACTATCATTGCTTTTAATTGCCAACTTGTTGATAATTTCCGCAAACTCTGTTAACTCCAAATAAGGAGACATTTCTGTGGCAATGAATAAAATCCTTTTCTTTGTTGACATTAACACACCATTTTAAACAACCATTACTCAAAATAAGTGTGCAAAGTTATAAAAAATTGAGCGAAGTACAAGAAATAGGTTGTTACAAATTGATTATCAGCATGTTATAAATAAATTATTGTAAATTTCGGTATTACTAAGCATTTACAGCTTAAATTTGATGATTATCAAAAAGGTGCTTTACAACAGCAGGAATTAAGCAATGTAACATGAAAATTAAATGGTTATCTGTTTTACAATACCTCCTCTTTTTGGGTCTTGGGTTATTTTTAGTTTGGTGGAGCTTACAACAAATACCTTCAGACAAATGGGAGGAATTTAAAAATTCGCTTAAAACAGCCAAATACTGGCTTATGTTACCAGTAATTTTTATTCTTTCAGGTAGCCATGTTTTAAGAGCTATGCGATGGAAAATACTAATGAAGCCAATGGGCTACTCGCCAAGTTTACCAAATGTATTCTTTGCTGTAATGATCGGTTATTTAGCCAACTTAGCTGTTCCGCGTTTGGGTGAGGTACTAAAATGTACCATACTTGCACGCTATGAAAAAATACCAGCTGATAAACTGATAGGTACAATATTAATAGAGAGAGCATTTGATGTTATTTTTCTAGGAATAGTATTTTTACTCGCATTTATTCTACAATATGACCTAATAGGCGAATTTGCAATTGAACAAACAAAGCAACTCTTCGTAGGTAAATCCGGACAATTTTCTTTCACCAAATTGGTAATTATTTTATTAATTATTGGAGTATTAATTTACCTCCTTAAAAAACTTTCTAACTACTTTAATCACCTAAGAATAATAATAGTTATTAAAAAATTGATACTCGGAGTTTGGGAAGGATTGACAAGCATAAAAAACTTACAACAAAAAAAGAGATTTATTATATATAGCGCTTCTATTTGGCTACTGTATATCGCTGGCACTTGGGTTGGGCTATTGGCTACTTCCGGCTCTGAACATTTAGGCTTACCTACTGCTATATCAGCATTGGCTTTTGCCAGTATTGGAATGATTATTACACCTGGCGGAATTGGAGCTTATGCATTTTTTTTAGCAAAAGTTTTAGAAAAAAATGGTGTTCCATTTGAATTAGGATTTGCAAATGGAACGTTACAATGGTTTGCACAATTTTTAATTGTATTAATCATCGGATTTATATGTTTAGGATTACTCCCTTGGTACAATAAAAAGAAAATAGAATGAAATCAGTAGATGCAATAAGTAAAAAGATTTTTACATTAAAAGATTTACAAAAACAAATTGCAAGTTGGAGAGTTACCAATAAAACAATTGCATTTACAAATGGCTGTTTTGATATTTTACATGAAGGGCATATATTTTCTTTAACAGAAGCCGCTAAAGAAGCCGATTTTTTAATTATAGGAGTAAATAGCGATGCAAGTGTAAAAAAATTAAAAGGCCCTGAAAGGCCTGTAAATCATGAAAAAAGCAGGTCGCTTTTATTAAGCAATTTAGCAATTGTTGATGCGGTAATTATTTTTAATGAAGATACCCCACTACAATTAATCAAAGCCTTATTACCA
>JBKJQV010000179.1:0-3359 GCA_046593815.1 Sediminibacterium sp.
CTAAATTACCAGATGAACTAATTAAACAGTTATAACCGGTAACCTAAATGTTTAATTAGTTCATCTGGTAATTTAGGCAGTTTTTTTCTTTCAATTAAATAGGTAGATAAACCCGAAAGATCTCTATATACATAATGCTTATTTAAAGCACCTTCTAAGTATCCAGCACCTGAAGTATTGCCTGTTCCAACACGCATGCCAATCATTCTTCTTACCATGATTAAATGCTTGTGTCGCCAGTTGCTCATTAAATGATCTATCTCTATCAATGAATCTAATATTTGATAAGAAGTTTGAAATACTGGGAAATCTCTATAAAGCATTATGAATAATGCCGATCGCATTGCTGCTGTGCTAAAGCTACTTCTCAAAACGGCTAGTTGTTCTTGTGTTGAGTCTGTAGGTTTTATATCGAAAAAAACATAATCAAAATCAATCAATTTTGGTAGCTCTCTTTCTGTTAATCCGTTTTCATAAATGCTTCTGTATGATTTCCAAAATGGATGATCTATTATTGAATTTTCGTTTTTATTATCCCAATAAGTTGCATCGAAAAATGGCATACGTTCTAACCAATCATTTACCAACTGTAATAAATTCTTTTCATTTTCTGTTTCAGAAATACCTTTAAAATCTGTTGGATTAAATCCACCTTCATTGGTTCTTTTATAATACTCTTTTTGATGCCTTTGGTCGATAGCTAATCCTAGCTTGGCTTCAATTAATCTAAATTGTTTGCTTTGAAAACCAGAAGAAGGAGTTAGTAAATTTCTGAATGCTAAAAAGTCCATTGGTGTCATAGTATCCAACACATTTACTTGTTGGTTTAACAGCTCCATTATTTTTATAACTCTACCTAAACGATGCCTTACCAGATTCAAGTCTTCTGAATTATCATTGATGGTATCTTTTTTAAAAATACCCATCGAATAATCTAATTCAAATAATATTTGTTTAAACCATAATTCATAAGCTTGGTGAATGATGATGAATAACATTTCATCATGTGCGGGGTCGTTACCATTTTGGAAACTTGCAGGATGTTGACTATCTAAGATTTTATCTAAATGCAAGTAACTACTATAATACATGGGCTCTTTTTCCATAGTCAAGCTTATTCAGCAAAGAAAGGATTTGTTTCTCAATCTCTTATGGTCGTGTTTAAAAATTAAATTTGAAATAATGTGTTATTTATACATGCTAGTTATTTAAATTTATGCCTAAACGATTGTTATGACCAATTTAAAACTGTTTTCTATAGTGATGATTGCATTTTCTTTTGCATCCTGCTCCAATCCTTCAAACAAAATAGCTAAGATAACAGATACGGCAACAATAGACGGCCATCCAGCCTGGATTATGAATGGCAATATCTATGAAGTAAATGTGCGCCAGTACACTGTGGAAGGAACTTTTAACGCATTTGCAAAACACCTGAATCGATTGAAAGAAATGGGTGTACAAACCCTTTGGTTCATGCCAATTAATCCTATTAGTAAAGTAGATCGTAAAGGAACTTTGGGAAGTTATTATGCAGTATCAAGCTACACCGAAATCAATCCTGAATATGGTAACCTTAACGAATGGAATGCCTTAGTAAAAAAAGCACATGAAATGGGGTTTAAAGTGATAATTGACTGGGTGCCAAATCATACTGGAGCAGATCATACATGGTTGACTTCTCATCCTGATTTTTATGTAAAAGATAGTTTGGGTAATGCAATTTCTCAGTTTGATTGGACTGATACTCGAAAATTAAATTACAAAAATCCAGCATTATGTGATAGTATGATTGAATCAATGAAATATTGGATTACCACATCCGATATTGATGGGTTTCGATGTGATGTAGCTCCAGAAGTAGCCGATTCTTTCTGGTTAAAAGCTATTCCTGTACTCAAAAAAATGAAAAATATATTTATGTTGGCGGAAGGTGATATGGGTCGTATGCATAAAGATGGTTTTGATGCAACTTATACCTGGAGCGATTTCTCAATGATGAAATTGATAGCAGCTGGCAAGAGAAATGCAGTTGCATTGGATAGCGTGATCAATAAAACGGATACAAGTTTCCCAAGCAATAGCATTAGAATGTATTTCACTAGCAACCATGACGAAAACAGTTGGAACAAAGCAGATTTCGGTACAATGCCAGGAGCGTCACATGCGCCGTTTGCAGTATTAACCCAAACTATGAAAAGGTCTGTGCCACTAATTTATGGTAGTCAAGAAGAACCATTACTTCGCTCTATCTCCTTCTTTGAAAAGGATACGATTCCATTTAGTAAATTTAACCGAGCTCCATTTTATAAAAAGTTATTGTCTTTGCGTTCAGAAACTCCTGCACTAGCAGCAAACGCCGATTATACTAAACTTGTATCAAGTGCAGATGATAAGGTATTTGCATTTACTAGAACTGCAGGTAAAAGTAAAGTGCTAGTAGTATTGAATCTGAGTGCCATTGTGCTTAATACTACTATTGCAGATGCTTCTATTGTTGGGAATGCATTTGAGTTGTTCTCGGGTGCAAAATCAACTATTAAAGCAGGACAATCATTTAGCCTACCTGCTTGGGGTTATCAAGTATATTTTTACAAATAGTTATCTTTGTTTCATGAATCGTTCCCAACTAGTTCAAGAGATCCGAAACAAGCATAACTACCTATGTGTAGGATTGGATACTGATATTACCAAGTTGCCAAAACATTTACTAGGCAAACCAAATGCAGTAATTGAATTTAATAAAGCAATTATAGATGCAACGAAAGAATATTGTGTTAGTTATAAAATCAATACTGCTTTTTATGAATCACAAGGTTTAAAAGGTTGGGAAGCTATGGAAGCTACATTACAACATATTCCTCCCACTCATTTTACTATTGCAGATGCAAAAAGGGGTGATATAGGAAATACTTCTGCACAATATGCTAAAACATTTTTTGAGGTTTTACCATTCGATGCAATTACTGTTGCGCCTTATATGGGAGAAGATAGTATAAGGCCTTTTTTGGAATATGAAAATAAAGTAACAATAGTATTAGGATTAACCTCAAATGCAGGGAGTAATGATTTTCAACAATTATTCATGTCGCCTCATAGCGAATCACTTACTATGGTTCCGCATATAACACAAGGTATTACTGATAAAAGATTGTATGAGCATGTAATAGAAAGAGTAGCATCATGGGGCACGCTAGATAAACTGATGTTTGTGGTAGGAGCAACAAGGGCATCCGACTTAGAAAATATACGATCAATTATTCCTGAACATTTTTTATTAGTACCTGGTGTTGGTGCCCAGGGCGGCAGTTTGCAGGATGTATCCAAAGTTGGT
Organism: Sediminibacterium sp.; assembly: GCA_046593815.1. Taxonomy (GTDB): domain Bacteria; phylum Bacteroidota; class Bacteroidia; order Chitinophagales; family Chitinophagaceae; genus Sediminibacterium. The sequence continues at coordinate 3,335 of JBKJQV010000179.1, forward strand.
CTCACAAAAGATTGTGGCTTGCTGG
>JBKJQV010000017.1:0-2585 GCA_046593815.1 Sediminibacterium sp.
AGAGTAGAAGTCTCAGATCTCGCAGAAAAAAAACGCAGATTTTTTCATGCTCTTTGAAAATGCACTAATTAATTCCGTGGTCTTTTGTGGAACTTGTGTTGAAAGTGTTGAAAGAATTGATTAACATTCTTCTTAAAAATTATTAAGATATGTGTTCATTTTCTGTCTATGTATAATAATTTTTCTATATTTGGAAATGATGATGAATGACTAAATAAAATAATGTGAAAGAACAAACTCCTCATAAGCCGGTTCATCCATTCTTATTGACGATCCTTATTCTACCTATGGGAGTCTCTACAGGATTTGTATCAGTTACACTTGGTTACCTTTTATCCAATGCCGGTGTATCGGTAGAAAAAATTGCGGCATTAATAGCCACAACATTTCTTCCGCACATTTTCAAATTTATCTGGGCACCCTTAATCGACACTACCCTTTCTTTTAAAAAGTGGTATGTAATTTCAAGTATTATCGCGTCCATTGGAATTATTGGATTGGGAATTTTACCATTGAAAGAATCCAGTTTACCGACACTGACAATCATTGTACTTCTATCACAATTCGCTGTTACTTTTCTCTGTATGGCAACAGAAGGGTTAATGGCTTATGATGTGCCTGCAGAATTAAAAGGAAGAGCCGGAGGCTTCTTTCAAGCAGGCAATCTTGGTGGTTCAGGTCTCGGTGGAGGACTTGGACTTTTTCTTGCGCAACGTTTACCTGCAATATGGATGGTTACATTAATATTAGGTATCATTTGCTTAATGTGTTCCCTTGCATTAATATATTTTAAAGACCCAAAAATTACTATTCGGGAAGAATCAATTCGTAAGACCTATAAAAATTTAGGTAAAGACGTATGGTCCACTCTAAAATCAAAAAGTGGATTACTTGCTATGTTACTATGCTTTCTTACTTTAGGTACAGGTGCAGCGAGTAATCTATGGTCGTCTATCGCTAAAGATTGGCAAGTAAATGCTGACACTATTGCTGTAGTGACCGGTGTCGCCGGGGGATTGCTTTCTGCTTTAGGCTGTATCATCGGTGGATGGATTTGTGATCGCATGAACCGTAGAAACGCATATCTTCTTTTTGGATTGATTGGTGCCGCAGTTGCAGTAGCAATGGCTTACACTCCGCGGACAGAACTAATGTTCATTATTTGGACTTCTCTTTATGCAATAGCTTTAGGTTTGAGCTTTGCCGGATTTACCGCTTTTACGCTAGAAGCAATTGGAAAAGGAGCAGCTGCCAGTAAATATAATATTTTTGCGGCACTGTCAAATGCGCCTATATACTTAATGACGTACATTGTTGGAAGCGCTTATGCAAGCAGTGGTGCTACCACCATGCTCAATACAGAAGCATTGTTCGGTGTTGGCGCGATTGGACTTTTTCTATTAATGCAAAAAATAATTTTTAAGTCTAAAATAGTACCAACCGGTACTAAATTAAAAATATAAGAAAATGAAAAAATTATTATGGTTTACAATTTCTTTATTGGTCATTGTTTCTTTATCCTTAATCAATACAAATATAAGTGGTAAAATATTTTCTGTGCAGGAAAATGGTAAAACACGTTATCTTGAATGTAAAGTTGATGGAAAACTACTAAAGGCATCCGACAACGGTTTAATAATACTTTACGTTCCGCAAAAAAAAGAAGTCACAATCTGGGGTAAAACATCAGAAGGTTTAATCTCAATTATTATAGATGCGGTTGATAATACCGGCACTTATACAATTAAAGGAAATTCAAAAAATGGTGCGGGGATTCTAACAAAATCAGAAATGTTTGAGGTTAAAAAGTCAGGAACCCCTTTCAATGTTATAATTAAAACAATGGAAGATTTAAACGTGCCTAATAACAAAGGAGCAAAAGCCATCCGAGGCACCTTTAGTGGAAAATTAAAAAATGACCAAGGTATAGTAGTTGAAATAACTGATGGTAAATTTAGTGCGCAATAAATTTAAAGTTATCCATCAAAATATTATACTTGAGGACAAGTATTACTTTCAATACAATACAGACTTCATTACGTTCGATTCTCGACTTTCAAGTAATTGCTTTCCTCGTCATCATCCCAATAAACTCTTCTTTCTTTCTGCGAGAAATTTCGGCAACTGAGTTATCACTCATGTGAACAAAATATCCGTCTAAGCGACTGAAACGTTTTACGTGTTTTAGATTGATGAGATGCGAATTGTGTGAACGGAAAAAACCATATTCACTTAATAGATCTTCATATTCTTTAATGTTTTTTGTACCGGTAAATTTTTCAAAGGCTGTATGAATATGTGTGTATGCTCCATCGGCATGCAGACGAATAATTTCTTCCGGTAATAAAAACGCATACCCATCCTTTACCGGAATGGCAATCTTATATGTTGATGTAGTACTCAGATTTTCTAAAAGGGTGTCGTATTGTGCAGGACCGTTTTCGTCTAGCTCTTTTGAAACTTTCTCTACTGCTTTTACAAGATCATCGGTGTCGATGGGTTTTAAAATATAATCGACAGCGGAAAACCTGATTGCTTTGATGGCATAATGAGCATGCGCTGTAACAAAAATTATTTTAAAATCG
>JBKJQV010000076.1:0-13066 GCA_046593815.1 Sediminibacterium sp.
TTTTAAAAAGATCTCCGAATATTCGATCAACATAAACAATTCCTCCAATACTCCAAAAGAATCCGTCGTAATTCTGTTTAAAATCACTCTCTACTATCACCGTTCTAATGCCTATAATGCTATTAATTCCTAAATAACTTAAAAAGTGAAGTCCTTTTATATCCGGAATAATAAAGTTTAGTGTTAAGCCAGTTCCTATAGGAATTATCGGTTCTTTCCCTGTATTGGTTTTTGTATCGGTTGATAATAGCGTTTTACCCGTTGAGTTATATCTTTTTACAACTGAAAAAGAGTCGATAATTACCTGACCATAACCAATTTCAAATAATATACCTAACTCCCATAATTTTTTTCTCATTAAATAAGGCACTATATAAACGGTACCAAATTTTATATTTTGATTTACTTGACTAACATTTGTAAAATTATTTGTCCTAACTCTAGTTTTAGAAACGCTTGAATCAAAATTAATATCTACAGTGTATCCACCTATCCCTACTTTATATTTATCATTAATTACTACACCAATTCTGTAGCCCCAAATGTTTACATCTTTATTGCTTCCTATTAAGGAAAATCGCTGATCTAAGTTAGCGGTAGGCCTAATAGTTAATCTTTTTTTAGGGATAACAGAATCTCTTTTGGTTAATGAGGGCAGTACATTCAATGAATCTTGAGAAAAGGCATTGAGTGAAAGTGCCGTCAAAAAAACAATTATTGATCCTTTAAAAAACATGGTTGGGATATAAAAAATTAAAAATAGGCGTTTTTATGTTAATAGCTTTTTGCTTGTATTAATTCGGTTACGGTTTTCAGCTTTAAATCAATACCAGCTTTTATAGCTGATACAGAAGGAATAACCAATATATCTGGAATTATACCCCTTCCTTTTGGTCGGTTTTTATCCATTACTAAACGATACATCGGTAACCCTATTTGTAATTTACTTTTAGGAAGAGTAATAGTGGGAATGTGCATGGCAGAATTTCCATAATATCCCCCACCGGTTTCCTCCCCCACAATAGTTACATTTTCTTGCCCCTTTAAAGCTGCAATAAACATAGTAGCTGCCGAAAACGTATTGCCGCCTTGCAGCAGATAAATATTCCCAGCAAAGTGATTTTTTGTTATTGGCTCATAAAAATGCTTTTCATATCTGCGATAATGAATTTTTCCATCTGCTGTTTTTGTTCCTGAAATATTCATAGAAACCCAATAAACATATGCAGGGTTAATATATCGCGAATAATGGAACTTTCTACTTACAGCAACAACACTGTCGCCAATTTTAAATGGCTTATTAATTAAATATTCGGTTAAACGGGTACTATTATCAACCTTACCGCCACCATTATTTCTACAATCTATTACTAAATTAGTAACCGCTAAATCCTTCAAATCTCTAAAACTTCGTTTAAAAAATACTTTTAACGATCCATAGCTGAAAGTATTTAAGCGCATAATGGCACTATGATTTAATGTATCAATAGACAAAGAACGCCTAGACAACTGTAATTGTTGCCTTTTAGTGAGGCCAACTGTTGTGTTTGTGCTCATTGCAGAGTCTTTGGTTTTGGTAACAGGTTTCTTTGTAGACACATAATTTTTCAATATTGCTGTCTGAATATTGCCCAAACTATCAAAGTATCTAATTGTATATGCCGAATCGATGCCCCAAACTGCATTATACCAATAAGGAAAAGAATTGCTCGCAACCTGATTTTTATGATTTATCGAATTTCCATCAGTTGAAATTGTATTGAAAATCGAGTCGATAATTTTTTTAGAACTAAAGCCATTAATGCTTTCAATTACTGTTCCACGTTTAATTGATTTGTTGTTTTGAAAAGCATTACTAATTACTACTAAGCTATCGTTCCAAACTTTAAGCTGAAGTGGAAATTGTGGTGGTTTGTGTTTTAATAATTCTTTGCTGAGTTTTCTAGATAAACGAACTGTAGTATGGCCACATTTTATTGCTGTAACCCAATTACTTATTTTATTTTTAAAAGCATTTTCAGACAGAGAGTCCGTTAACGTTGAATTGATAATAGAATAAAGAAAATCAAGGCTATCTTTTGAAGTGTGCCAATAAAGACTTGGATGGTTGGCCTCTAAAATATTTTTCAACAGAACAAAATCTGACCTCATTTCTTGAGGAGAAAATTTCTTTAAAGTAATTTTATTTTCTTGTGAAATACCGCTCACATAATTGAAAAGTAAAAATGCAAAAAGTATAAGCGCTCTTCTCATTTAGCAATTTATTATTGAAATGCATTCCATCCTTGTGCAGTAATATTATAGGTGTTTCCACCCTTTGTTTGAAGCTTTACACCATCTTCCAAATCTGTTGTATATCCTATTACGCTTATCTCTTCATTCAAAACAATTTTATCGTGGTCTTCTTGTTTTAAAGTAAAAATTAATTCATAATCTTCGCCACCGTTTAATGCACATACCGTAGGATCAAGTCCAAATTTATACGCAGCCATTCTGCTTTCTTCAGATATAGGTAGTTTTTCCTCATAAATAATTGCACCAAGATTCGACTGTTTACAAAGATGAAGCACCTCACTACTAATGCCATCGCTTACATCCATCATTGATGTTGGCAAGATGGAATTTTTTTCAAAAAACTCAATTATATCTTTTCTCGCTTCAGGTTTTAATAAACGACCAACTAAATAAGTTTCATTTTCTAAATCAGGTTGAATCGCAGGATTCTCTAAATAAATTTTCTTTTCTCTTTCCATCAATGTTAATCCAAGAAACGCAGCGCCCAAATCACCGCTTACGCAAATCAGATCACCTTTTTGAGCAGTACTTCTTTTAACAAAATTATTGGGAGATACTTCGCCAATTGCTGTAACAGAAATAATTAATCCTTTTGGAGAAGTGCTAGTATCTCCACCAATTAAATCAACTCCATATTTTTCACAAGCAAAATAAACACCTTCGTAAAATTCATTCAATGCTTCTACGCTAAAGCGATTGCTTATTCCAATACTTAGTGTTATTTGAGTTGGAGTTGCATTCATTGCATATATATCACTCAAATTAACAACAACCGATTTGTAACCTAAATGTTTTAAAGGAGTGTACATCAAATCAAAATGAACACCCTCTAATAATAAATCTGTACTGATTACAGTTTGTTTACCAAAATGATCAATTATTGCAGCGTCATCACCAACTCCTAATACGGTTGATGCGTTTTGAATTTCAATGTTTTTAGTTAAATGATCAATTAATCCAAATTCACCTAGGTCTGAAATTTCCGTTCTTTCTTCCATAAAAATTAATCTTTTAAATTGGCTCCGTTAACAATACCCAACAATTCGTCGTGAATTTTACCATTGGTAGCAATTAAGTGAGGTTGATAAGGCGAGTATTCATTGCCTTTAAAATCGGTAACCTTTCCACCAGCTTCTTTTACCATTAAATAGCCAGCTGCGCTATCCCAGGCTTGAAGGTTATGTTCATAAAACCCATCAAACCTTCCTGCTGCAACCCAACATAAATCTATGGCCGCGCTTCCAAGGCGACGAACAGGAACTCCTCTTCTAATTAATTTTTCAAAAACCTGAATCGGTCCGTTTGGAGCGTCTAAATAAGTATATGGGAAGCCTGTTACCAAGCAACTTTTTATAACAGATGTTTTGCTGCTAACCGATATTGATTGGTTATTTAGGGTTGCACCTACTCCTTTTTCTGCAAAATAAAACTCGTTCATTATTGGATTATATACAGCACCCATAATTATTTGCCCTTCATGTTCAAGGCCAATACTTACACAACAAATAGGAATGCCATTAGAAAAATTAACGGTTCCGTCTATAGGATCTATAATCCATTTATATGCAGAATCCTGAATAATTTCTCCTGTTTCTTCGCTTAAAATAAAATGATAGGGATATTCGGCTTGAATAACAGCAATTATAGCTTTTTCGGCTGCGTGATCTGCCTCTGTAACCAAATTATTAACACCCTCTTTGTTGCTAATTTTAAAACTGCCATTAAAAAAGCGTTTGAGCTCGGCGGCACCAGCTTCAGTTGCTTTTAGTAAAATATTTTTTAACATGGTGTAAAAGTAACCCTCATTCAATTGAAACAGCAATTTTTTGGCGCATATTCAGCATCTTTGGCAGTATAAATTAAATGGGTGCAACTATCTATTATTATTGTTAATTACAAAGTGTACGATTATCTAATTCCTTGCTTAGATTCGGTACGGCTTGCTATTAGCGATATTGAAGCAGAAATAATTGTAGTGGATAATGATAGCAAAAAGGAGTTAATGCAATCAATTGAAAGCGAGTTTAAAGAAGTTGTTTTCATTAAAAACAGCGATAATAAAGGGTATTCTAAAGCTAATAATCAAGCATTACAAATAAGCAAGGGCTCTTATATATTGTTTTTAAACCCAGATACAATCATTCCGCCCAATGCTTTAATAAATTGTATAAATTATTTAGCTAAACACAGTAAAGTTGGAGCTTTGGGTGTGCAAATGATCAATAAGAATGGCCTTTTTTTACCAGAAAGTAAAAGAGCTTTTCCTCAACCAATTTCTGCTTTTTTTAAATTAACAGGCATTGCTAAACTCTTTCCTAATTCCCGTTTTTTTAATCATTATGCATTAGGCGGATTAGATAAAAACTATGTACATCGGGTAGATGTTTTAGCAGGTGCTTTTATGATGGTTAAGGGGTTTTTAGTAAAAGAATTACAGGGTTTTGATGAACAATTTTTTATGTATGGTGAAGACATTGATTTGAGTAAACGAATTTCCAATAAAGGATTTGAAAATCATTATTTGGGGAATATTATTATTCAACACTTTAAAGGGATGAGTACTAATAAAAATAGCCACCAATTTGTAGAACATTTTTTTGGATCAATGGAATTATTTGTTAAAAAATATTACTCGGGAAATGCCAATTGGTTTACGCGTGCCTTATTGATTATTTGTATAAAAATGGCCATGGGCCTAGCCTTTATTAAAAATCAATTCTTACGTTTTGAATAGTCAATATTTCTAACAGTGTTTTGAAATTCTTGTCGTAATTATTTAAATAAGTAAATGTTATTAATGCAAATTTAATTTTTGTAAAAGGTTTATCAAAATCAAGCTTGATAATAGCTACAATGAATTTAAAATTTGTTAGAGACCAGCGTCTTCTAAAACTGATTTTTTAAATGCAAGAGGAGATTTACCATACTCTTTTTTAAAGCAGGCACAGAAATAGGGCTCTGAATTAAACCCAGAAGTGTACGCTATGTCTTTAATAGATCCCAAATTTTGTCTTAGCATCATTTCTGCTTTAATTAATCTAGATCGGATGATGAATTTCTGTGGGGTAGTATTGTAATATTTAATTGCCGAGCGCTCAAGGGTAGAAATACTCATCGATAATTTATCTGCTAGCTCTTGAACGGTAAGTGTATTGTTATCCATTAAATCATCAACAGCAGCACTAAAATTTTTTTTAAAACTCATTTCAATAGAGGAAATATCGCTCTCCTCCTCATTTAGTAAGCTATTTTTTTCTAGTTGATTTTTTATTTCCTTTCTTATGTTTATTAAATTTTTTGTTTTTAACAGCAGCTCATTAATTTTAAATGGCTTAACTAAGTAGTCGTTTGCGCCCAATTCTAGCCCCATACTAATTTTATCATCACTATTAATTGAAGACATTAAGATTACAGGTATTCCTGACAAACGCGGATCATTTTTTAAAATCCTAAGTATAGAAAAACCATCCAATGGAAAGGGCAACATAAGATCTAATAAAATCATATCTGGAATTCCCTTCTTCAACATTTCTAAGCAATCTATGCCATTTGATACAGCAGTTACTTTGGCGGTAGGGGAAAGGCTTTGCTCTAAAAATTCCCTCAAATCTTTATGGTCTTCTACCAATAATATAGCGGCATTTTTCATATTATTTTCTAAATCGATTCTTTTTTTTAGTAAAAAATCAGCAGTAAAAATCAAACTGACGAATGGTTTACAAAAAGCATCCTGATGATGAACAATTTGGCGCCATTATTAGATACTTAAATGTAGTGATTTTAAACTATTTCTTGTAGGTAAATATTTACAATTAGCGTGTTTCAGGTATAAAATTGATGCCAACTTGCTATATTTTTTTGCTTTTTTTTAGCTGACTAATTATTGACATATTCTGCCGATTCGCAACAATACTTAGGGTTTTTTTGACAAGAGATTTGTGTTACAAAAATCAAAGACATGAAATCAACTCTACTTAAACATTTTATCGCATCGCTTTTCGGATTACACATTAGTTTTGCAATGATGGCTCAATCTGTAAAAGTGGGCATAGGCACAGGAGTAAGTGCTTATTTTGGAGATCTAACCCACACTCAGCAGTTTTTTCAACAGGTAACCCCCTCTACAAGTGCCGATGTAAGTGTAGATTTCAATAGTCGTTTCCGCGCCAGACTTAATATTGCCTATACTCCTGTAAGGGCAGATGATAAAAAGTCTATTTACTGGCCTACAAGAAACCGTAATCTTAACTTTAAAAGCGATGTTTTTGAAGTAAGTACTTTGTTTGAATTAGACCTCTTTAATTCAGAAAATGTAATGATTACTCCTTATTTGTTTGCTGGTCCTGGCATATTTTTCTTTAACCCAACTACTATTGACAGGTATGGTCAAAAAGTAGAACTAAAATACGTTGGTACCGAAGTTCAACCAGGAGCCCTAGCGCTGGCATTGTCAGGAAAAGATGCTGCCGTTAAGCAATTCTCTAAAGCTTATAAAACCAATGCTATGTGTTTGGTTTCAGGATTAGGATTTAGGGTACAGGTTTCTGAGCTATTTTCTCTAGGTGCTGAAATTGCTTACCGCTTTACCAATACCGATAACCTAGACGATGTAAGTGCTAAAGAATACCCCAATAAAAACCTGATGAGCCTTTATGCATATCAACTGGCATTTAGGGGTGATGAAATAAAACCCAACGCACAGCCAGGCTTACAGGCTAGAGGGAATCCTCTAACAAAAGATAGTTACTATTCTGTTCAAGTAAGAATGACATATCAGTTGAACTTGGGAAGCGGCAATACTTATAAAAGATGGCGCCCCTAACGCCATACTCATAACTGAATATTTGATACGCTAAATATTGGGCATTTGTTTTAGCTTCGTACGCGCTAAACCGCGTAAGCTAACGATGCCCATTATTGATTTACAACTTCCCAATTCAATTCTCAAAGCACTTCATTTACCACAGAATAATCTGAGAAGTAGTCAATTAAAAGTTCTAAAGAAATTATTAAAAAAAGCAAGGTTTACTTCTTTTGGACAACAGTTTCGATTTGATGATATTTTAGTAAGCAAGCACCCCGGCAAAAAATTTCAAGAATTAGTCCCATGTTTTAATTACAATACCATTTACAACGAATGGTGGCACAAAACAATAGAAGGCCAGTCGGATATCTGTTGGCCCGGCAAGATAAAATATTATGCACTTAGCAGCGGCACTAGTGAATCGGCGAGCAAATACATTCCTATAACCAATGATTTATTAAAGGGAAATAAGATTGTAATGATTAAGCAACTATTAAGTTTGCGTAGTTACGAAAATATTCCCTTCGCATCAATCAGTAAAGGATGGCTTACTTTAGGCGGTAGTACTGAGCTACAAAAAGGTGCAGGATATTATGCAGGAGACTTAAGCGGCATCACGGTAAAAAAAGCTCCATTTTGGTTTCAACCTTTTTATAAACCCGGGAAAAAAATTGCAAAACAAAAAGACTGGAATAAAAAAATAAATGAAATAGTTGAAAAAGCACCTGAATGGGATATAGGTTTTTTAGTAGGGGTTCCAGCATGGATTCAGATGTGTATAGAGTTAATAGTAGAACGATATAAACTAAATAATATTCATGAGTTATGGCCTAACCTTGCATTCTTTGTGCATGGTGGAGTAAGTTTTGAACCGTATAAAAAGGGGTTCGAAAGAATGTTGGGTAAACCAATAACATATATAGAAACCTATTTAGCAAGTGAAGGATTTATAGCGTATCAGGATCGTCAAAATGCCGAAGGCATGCGACTGGTAACGAATGAGCATATATACCTAGAATTTATTCCGTTTGATGATGTAAACTTTTCTGCAGATGGAGATATGATCAGTAAACCCAAAGTATTAATGTTGCATGAAGTTGAGGAGGGAAAGGATTATGCAATTTTAATTAGCACAACTGCTGGAGCCTGGCGTTATTTAATTGGAGACACTATTCGATTTGTTGATAAAGAAAGATCAGAAATTATTATTACCGGTAGAACCAAGCATTTTTTAAGCATGGTTGGTGAACACCTTAGCGTAGATAATATGAACAAGGCCATACAATTGGCAGGAGAACATTTTAATATTTGCATACCAGAGTTTACAGTTGCCGGAGTACCTTCTGGTAACTTTTTTGGACACCAATGGTATGTAGCTTGCGATGAAAAAATAAATGCTAATGATTTAGGAAATTATATAGACGACTGTTTAAAAGAATTAAATGATGATTATGCAGTTGAGCGAAAGAGTGCATTAAAAGAAGTGAATTTACAAGTTCTTAGTGAGCAAAAATTTATGGACTTTATGAAGATGAAAGGGAAAATTGGTGGCCAACATAAGTTTCCTCGTGTATTAAAAGGACAGATGCTTAAAGAGTGGCAATCGTTTATATTAACTACAATGACCGCTAAAAAAGCAATAAGATAAACAAGCTATTTTAAATTTTATTTACCTATTATGATAGCACCTATAATTAAAGGATTGATTTTAGGAGTACTATTGAGTATTTCAATTGGTCCAATAATATTCGCTATCATTAAACAGAGCATCAACAATGGGCATAAGGCGGGATACTTTTTTGTTGCGGGGGTTTCAGCTAGTGATATAACACTTGTTGTTATTTGTAACTTTTTTACAACGTTATTTACCAAGGCGCTGAATTATAGTACAGAGATTGCCGTAACAGGTAGTGTTTTTTTAGTAGCAGTAGGAATATACACGTTGTTTTTTAAAAAAGTAACTACTGAAGAAGGGAGTAATTTAGTTGAAAAGAAATTTAATAGAATGGAATATGTCGGAATATTTATATCTGGCTATTTAATGAATATTTTAAATCCTGGTGTTTTGCTTTTTTGGTTTGCATGGACAGCTGTTATTGTTGGAGATGCAGCCTCAACAACTAATCCAACAGAATATAAGTTCACCGTTTTTATTGTTTGTTTACTTTTTGTTTTGTTTACCGACATTGCAAAAGTTGCTGTTGCTGGAAAACTACGTTCTAAATTAACTCCTAAAAATTTACACTTAATTAATATTTTGTCGGGTATTATTTTAATTGGTTTTGGAATAGTATTATGTTGGGGTGTTCTGCGATTTGGCGACTCAATAAAATAGCAAAATAATCAGTTCGTTTTTTTAATTGGATATCCTAACTTTCCATTATGAAAGGTGCGTTTTTAGTAATACTCTTTTTTTGTTTTAACTTTTCAATTTCTGCACAATCAGATATTTTGTTATTGCAAAAAAAAGATCAAACCATTAAAACATGGGTAAGGGGTAGCCAAATTAATTTCCAGTTTAGTAATTACCAATGGATTAATGGAGTAATTAAATTGATTAGAAATGATTCAATATCGGTTCGACAAATGGAAGTAAGAACTGTAGCAGACAGATTTGGTTTTCCTATTATAGATACGGCTTGGTTTGGCATTATAAAATTACATATTAAAGAAATCAGAGCATTACCTAAAAAAGCAAAATGGGGCGAGTTTATAACGAATGGATCTCTGCTTAAGTTGGGATCATTGGCTTATATATTTTTAAATATTGTAAATGGATTTATATCGAACCAATCTATTTCAGCTGGATCTAACTTAACAAATATTGGAATAGCCGGAAGTGTCTTTATTGTTGGAACAATACTTAAAGCAACACATAAAGATGTTACATTATTAGGCAAAAAATATACCATGAAAACCATTTCCAATTAGGCATAAAAGCCATAAAAACTATGATGAAAAAGGCTTGGTATATTTTGAAGAGAACAGCGCTGATTTTATTTATTAGTTCGCTTTTATATATCATCATTTGTAAATGGATTATGCCACCTATAACAATTACACAGATTGCGAATGCGTTTCGCTATGGAATAAAAAGAGATTATATTAGTTGGAATGAAATGAATTCTTCAATTAAGTTGGCAGCTATTGCAAGCGAAGATCAATCCTTCCCAGATCATGGAGGGTTTGATTGGGATGCAATAGAAAAAAGCTTGAAACCCAAAAAGAAAGGGAAAAAAACAAAAATCCCGCTAGGCGGTGGAGCAAGTACTATTACTCAACAGGCTGCAAAAAATGTTTTTTTATGGCAAGGAGGAACCATATCAAAATATGTAAGAAAGGTACCGGAACTATATTTTACTAAAATGATAGAATGGGTTTGGGGAAAGCAAAGAATATTAGAAGTTTATTTAAATGTAATTGAAATGGGTCCGGGTATTTTTGGAATAGAAGCTGCCGCACAACAATATTTTAATAAATCTGCTAAAAACTTAACTAGAGCAGAATCTGCAATGATAATTGCCTGCCTTCCTAATCCTAAAATATTTACAGTAAAACCAATGAGTAGAAGGGTTGCTTGGCGATATCCCCAGATTGTACAACAGATGCGAAACATAGAAGACGATGAAGATGTTAATGCATTAACTCGTTAATCACTTGGAAATAAAATTTAGTCTCCTTTTGGAAGGTTTTCAATATCATTTAAATCTTTATTTCTTCCTGCAGCTTTTTTTGCTTCGATCAAATGATTTAAATGAATCACTTTTATTTTTATTCCATCAAGATCTTCCCATGTTGCCTTTTCATAAGTAGTTTCAAAATCCAATCCTTTAACGGCAGTCATTATTTCTATTGCATAAGGGGGTCTACCAAATGCAAAAACATCGAATTCGGTTGAAAAAAAAATTTCTTTCGGAATAGCGTCAGTAGGTATGCCAAAATTTTGTATTGCTTCTAATAAGCAATCATAATTTGTTTCAGTTTTTTCTACCCATATATCCATATCTCCAGTAGATCTACTATAACCTCGCACAACTACAGCATATCCACCTACAAGAATATATTGAACATCATATTTATTTAAGGCAAGAATGAAATCCTGAAAATCTTCGTTAAGCAAATTCATAGAGCCCTTTTTTTCTGTACTATATAAGTACGATCAACTTTTTGCTTTAAAAAATCCGGCGCTTGAAATGCTACACTAATCATGGCAGCAGCCGCTTTTAGCCTTTCTTGAATTGTACTTGAATGCCAAAAAAAATGGTCGATATTACCATCTTTCTCCATATTTCGCATTTCAACAATACTGGTATCTACAAAATTTCTTGGCATAATCAAATATACAGAACTAAGAAGAAAAATCAATTAACTCATTAACCGCTACAATTGCTTTTGCTAAGCGCTCTTTATAATTACCACTAATTAATTTCCATGGAACCGCCTGGTTGATGAGAATGTCTTTATATGTATTAAACAATTCTATTCGTGGCTTTTCATCGGGGTATTCTCGAAGCTCATCTTTTACCCAAGGCAGATCAATATCACACAATAAATAAAGATCATATTTTCTATTTACAATGCTATCTAGAATAAAAAAATTGCATTCTCCAAAAACATATTCGCTCCACACTTTCATAACATACATATCGGTATCGATAAATAATAATGATGAACTGTTGCAAACTTTTTGAGTCATATGATCTTCTAAGGCCAACTGCCCCTGAGCAATTAGAAGAAGATCTTCAACTGAATATTTTGCGCCATAAGTATTTAAATATTCTCTTGCAAATTCTTCGCAGAAATCGGTTTTATAGTGTTGTGCTAATAATCTAGTTAGAGAACTTTTCCCGGTTGATTCTGGACCAATTACTACAACTTTTTTAACTGACTGCATTATTTGCTTTTTTTTGCCAACTAATTAATCCTGCAATGGCTAATATTAATAGCACTAAAAATTGAACACTTGTAAAAACGTAACCTTTAATAAAATATAACGGAATAGATGCAATATTTGTTGCAATCCACCAGATCCAACTCTCTACTTTTTTTCTTGCCATTAACCACATTCCCGTATAAGCTGTGGCACTTGCAAATGCATCGGCCCAAGGAATTGCTTCAGGTGCAAAAGATTGTTTCATCCAAGTGAGTGCACCATAAATTACAATATAAAATCCACTAAAAAAAACAAGTTGATTAATCCATTCTTTTTGATTGCTAAAACTAATATGAATAACTGCAGTATGGCTGATGTTGTCCTTTTTTGACCATAGCATCCAACCATAAATACTCATAATAGTATAATATAAATTAACACTTGCCTCTCCAAACAAATGACCTTTTAAACTTAGATAAATATAAAAGGTAGTGTTAACTAGTCCGATTGGATATACTAGAATATTTTCTTTTCTGCTAAACCAAACACTGCCAATACCCGCCAATACCGCAACAAATTCTAACAAGCTAGTTTGTTGAATACCACTAATAAACTGATTAATAACGGTAGATAATTCCATCTTTAAATTGCCAAGCGTCTTTAGCTTTTTTATATTGATTAATAAATTCGAGATCAATTAAATCATCATTCTGACCATTAAAAAACCAAATCAAAAAAAAGGATTTATTTATTTTAAAACTACTTATTTCTGATGGAATATCTTTGTGGGGTAAAGCAAATGCGGTTTTTCCGGTTAGAAAAAAAACGGCATCATCGGCATTAGAAAAAATTACTGGCTTTATTTTAGTTGAATCTTTTTTAATAAATTTTATCATTGGAGATTTGGTCCATTGATTTTCTGTATACCCGGGTATACCTGCAACAGAAACACCTTCCCAGGTTACAGCATTTATTGTATAATGATTGTATTGCTCAAAGCCATATATTATGAGTAATAAAGATGTTACCATTAATTTTATCGGCCGATTTTTTATTTGCAATAATTGAAAAACGAAAAAAACAAATAGCAGAAT
>JBKJQV010000090.1:0-2870 GCA_046593815.1 Sediminibacterium sp.
ATTCATCATTATTACATTGGCTGCCACACTGGCTGTAAGTTGCAGAAAAATTGAGGTAGATGGAGGTACAACTACTGTAACTGCTCCTTCAACTACCACAGAAAATACTATTTTGGAAGGTAGAATTATTACCAATCTTACTTTAAAAGCGGGTTATACTTACAAATTGCGTGGCTTGGTTTATGTAACTAATGGAGCAATTTTAACAATTGAACCTGGTACTAAAATTGTTGGCGAACTAAATAAAAATGGTGCATTGGTTATAACTCGTGGAGCAAAAATTATTGCAAACGGAACTCAATCACAACCTATTGTATTTACTTCTGAAGCTACTACTCCTCAACGTGGAGACTGGGCAGGTGTTGTGTTATTAGGACAAGCTCCCAATAACTCTTCCTTTAATGGTGTTGATGGAGTAGGGGAAATGGAAGGTGGAGTTAACAATGCCGATGGCTTGGGCTTATATGGCTTAGGAGCAACATCTAATTTGGCAGATAATAGTGGCATCTTACGTTATGTGCGTATTGAATATGCAGGGTACGCTTTTTTGCCAGATAAAGAAATAAATGGACTAACATTTGCTGGAGTTGGTAATCAAACTCTAATAGATTATGTTCAGGTTTCTTATGCTAACGATGATAGCTTCGAGTGGTTTGGTGGTTCAGTAAACTGTAAGCATTTAATTGCTTATAGAGGAATTGATGATGATTTTGATACAGATAATTCATTTTCAGGCAGAGTTCAATTTGGAATTGGAATGAGAGATCCTGCAATTGCTGATATTTCTAAGAGTGAAGCATTTGAGTGCGATAATGATGCTAATGGTTCTGATAGAAAATCTTTTTTGCCTTCAATACCTAAAAGTGCTAACAATCCAGTTGCAATTGTTCCAGTTAGAACTAATGCTGTATTTAGCAATATGACTTTGGTTGGACCTTATGTTACACCTACTACTGTTGTAAGTAGTTTGTTTTTAGCAGGAGCACAATTAAGAAGAAACTGTGAACAAAGCATTTACAATTCAGTATTTGTTGGTTGGTCAGATGGTATCACCAATGGTTTATTACTTGATGCAAGTAAAGGAATCCCTACTGACAATAACTTGGCTCCAACGGGTGAATTAAATTTTAAGAATAATATTATTGCAGGAACTATTGCCAATGCTGTAAAATATTCAGCGAGTTCAACTACACCTACAGGTGCATCAACCACTTCGATTACTGCTTGGGTAAATACAACGGCATTTGGTAATTCATTGTTAGATGGTAATGATGCAGCAGGGTTAACAAATCCATTTGTATTGGGTAATCCAGATTTTAATCCAAAATCAGCAACAGCTGCTGCTGCAACAGGAGCAACATTTACAGATGAAAAAATGAAATCAACTACCAACGGCGTTGCAGATTTTTCTGTAGTAACTTATAAAGGCGCTTGTGCAGTAGGTGACACTTGGTGGAAAACTTGGACTAAATTCTAAACAATCAATATGAGGTTCAGTATTGTAATATTTTTTCTTTTAGTAGTTTTTTTGGTTGCATGTGGTACGAGTGAAAATGAAAAACCTGAAAGCACAACTAATATTGCAAAACCAGTGGTAAGTCCGGTAGATGATTTAGTTCAAAGAAAATCGGCATTAGCCCAATTTAATTCTTTGGAAAAATTATTTGATAACCAGAATTATTTGCTCACACAATTAAAGGATAGCAGTTATCTCTATTTTAGTCGATTAAACAATTACTTAATTTATGTTCATAATTATAAATTAGTAAAAGGTGACTCAGCGGACTTAACTATTGATACGATAAAATTGAATACAAAAAATCAGTTGGTGTTTAATTGGAAAGGAAAAGCATTGTATTTAAAGCAAACAACGGATTATTCCTCAGATTGGTCAATACAAGGTACTGATAGCACTGTGGTTCAGTTTAAAAAAATAGATCAGAACAATCTGCAACTTTTAAATCAAGAAGGTAACAAATTGATTATGAAAAAAACCATTACTCTTAGTACTTTTTTGGTAAGAAGTTTTTATGATTTTCAGCATGGAACCAAGCTGGCATTTGATAGTGTTAATTTTACTAAAAGATAATTTTCTCGATCGGGGGATCGAAGTTTTAAGAGAGAAGGGAAACCTTCTCTCTTTTTTATTTTATCAATTTAATTTTTATTAATAACTACTTAAGTGGATTGTTTTTCCAATCAGGTTCGTAAGATACAAACCAGCCCAACCATAAAGTTCTCGATAAACGCATAATCAATGGTTGCAAAACAAGAAGAATTACAATATTAGTACCTAGCCAATAAAAAATTCTATTATCATCAATATCAAAACTCAATCCAATCAATACTTTCCAAGCTACAAAAGTAGCAACTGATAACGCAACAGTTAAAGCATAACTAACATAACCTGTGCCATAATAAAATCCAACTTCTATTTCTGTAGGTTGATTGCATACAGGACATTTTTCATTCATTTCTAAATTTCCCTTTAATGCATAAGCATTCTTAGAGACGAATAATTCACCCTCTCTACAACGAGGACATTTATTGGTTAGAACGCTTACTAAATAGGATTTGGGCATTAGGAAATTGGAATTAAAAGTTATTTGTCACCCTGAGCCTGTCGAAGGGTTGATTTTCGTCATCTAATTATGCAAAGGTACGTTAAGTAAATTAGTTTTTTAAAGCACTTCGGCTTTAGAACAACTGTACTTTTTGTTTGTCATGCTGAGCTTGTCGAAGCATTTCTTTAAAGCACTTTGATGCTTAGATATGAAACGTCATCCTATGTTTGTTACAGATTATTTTTTTGTTAAATTCCAGTGTTAATTATTGCAGAAGAAAAGGTAAAGAGTAAGACTGCGTTCCGT
>JBKJQV010000145.1:0-3420 GCA_046593815.1 Sediminibacterium sp.
AAAAATCCCTCTTTCGTAGTTATATATAGTGGAAATACAATTCAAGTAGGCCGTCCTGTACCCATACCACCCTAAAAGTGGTTAGTTTAATACTACTTAATTACTATTTCTGTAAAGAAACTGTACTATGAAAATTTTTTGCGTAGGCCGAAATTATGCCGATCATGCAAAAGAACTTGGCAATGCCGTTCCGGAGGAGCCAGTTATTTTCATGAAACCCAAGACTGCTTTGTGGCAGTCTAATACGCCTTTCTATTATCCTGAATTCTCCAACGAATTACATTACGAGATAGAATTAGTGCTACGCATCTCTAAAAACGGAAAATACATTCCAGAAACTCAAGCAGATACATACTTTGATGCTATTTCTATTGGTATCGATTTTACTGCTCGTGATATTCAAGCAGATTTAAAAAAGAAGGGATTGCCATGGGAAAAGGCAAAAGCTTGGGATAATTCGGCTGTTGTGGGAGATTGGCTTCCATTAACACCAGCATTATTAAAAAAACCAATACATTTTTCATTATTCAATAATAAACAATCTGTTCAGGTAGGAAACTCATCTGATATGATTTTTTCTTTTAATACAATTGTATCGCATATTTCCAATTATTTTTCGTTAAATATTGGTGATATGATTTATACTGGAACACCCGCTGGAGTGGGTGAATGTGTTGTTGGAGATATATTGGAAGGATATTTTGAAGAACAAAAAATGTTTGAACTCGAAATAAAATAATGCTAACACCAAATATACTTTTACAAGCGTATCAACTCATGATTACTGCAAAGTCCATGAGTGAAACGTACGATGCAAATCGTGCGGTTTGTAAGTATGTTCATTCTACATCTAGAGGTCATGAAGCAATTCAATTAGCTACAGGATTACAATTATTACCATGTGATTGGGTAAGTCCATATTACCGAGATGATAGTTTAATGTTGGCTATAGGATTTAAGCCATATGAATTAATGCTTCAATTATTGGCTAAAAAAGACGATCCATTTTCTGGTGGTCGCTCTTATTATTGCCACCCTAGTAGTGTGGATGAAAATCGTCCTTCAATTATTCATCAAAGTAGTGCAACAGGCATGCAAGCCATACCTACAACAGGTTTGGCGCAAGGTCTACAGTTTTTGGAGAAGACCAATCCGAATGCAATACGTAAATCCGCAGATGGAAAATCTCCAATAGTTATTTGTTCGCTTGGTGATGGAGCTATGAGTGAAGGAGAAGTAAGTGAGGCATTGCAATTTGCAGTTTTAAAACAATTGCCAATAGTATATTTAGTACAAGACAATCAATGGAGTATAAGTGCAAGTGCAGATGAAATAAGAACCATGAATGCATACGAGTATGCATGTGGTTTTAAAGGATTGAAAAGAATGCAAGTTGATGGAAGCGATTTTATGCGGTGTTATGAAACAATGGAGCAAGCTGTAAACTATGCAAGAAATGAGCGCAAGCCAGTAATTGTACATGCAAAAGTTCCTTTATTAGGTCACCATACAAGTGGTGTTCGCAAAGAATTTTATAGAAGCCGAGAAGATTTATTGAAGCATGGTTTATATGATCCAATTCCTAAGCTTAGGTTGTTATTAAATGGAGTAGGGTTTACAGATCATGAAATTAATCAATTAGAAAATGAGGCATTAGAATTGGTATTGAATGATTTTAAGCAGGCTCAATCTGCGGCAGAACCAGATATTCGTTCGGTTGATGAACATGTATTTGCGCCAACATCTGTAAAAGAAGAAAAAGGACAGAGATCACCAAGAGGTGGTGAGCGTACTATTATGGTTGATGCAGCTTTACACGCTATTGATGAGTTGATGGAAGAATATCCTGAGGCGGTTTTATATGGTCAGGATGTAGGTGCAAGGTTGGGTGGAGTGTTTAGGGAAGCTGCAACTTTAGCAGAAAAATACGGTAATAATCGAGTATTTAATACTGCTATACAAGAAGCATATATTATAGGTTCAACTGTTGGTTTATCTGCAATGGGGTTAAAGCCAATTGTAGAGATTCAGTTTGGAGATTATATCTACCCGGGATTAAATCAGTTGGTTACTGAAGTGGCTAAATCTTGTTATTTATCGAACGGAAAGTTTCCTGTTCAAATGTTATTGCGAGTACCAGTTGGTGCCTATGGTGGTGGCGGGCCATATCATAGTGGAAGTATAGAAAGTACTTTATTGTCAATCAAAGGAATAAAAATTGTTTATCCTTCTAATGCAGCCGATATGAAGGGTTTGATGAAAGCTGCATTTTTAGATCCTAATCCAGTTATCATGTTGGAGCATAAGGGATTATATTGGAGCAAGGTTCCAGGAACTGATGAAGCAAGAACTATAGAACCAGCTAAAGATTATATTTTGCCATTGGGTAAAGCCAATGTGATTTTACAAGCAGATATGGATAAAGTGCGTAAAGGAGAAACCGTTTGTATTATTACTTACGGAATGGGAGTATATTGGGCAAAAGCAGCGGCAGAGAGATATCCAGGCCAAGTGGAAGTGCTCGATTTGAGAACTTTATTTCCTTTAGACGAAGAAATGGTATTTAATTCAGTAAAGCGTCATGGAAAAGTTTTAGTGTTAAGTGAAGAGCAACAGAATAATTCATTTGCAGAAGCATTGAGTTTAAGAATATCCAATGATTGTTATCATTTTTTAGATGCTAAAGTAGAAGTAATGGGCGCTAAAAACTTACCAGCAGTGCCAATTAATGTGGCATTAGAATCGGCGATGTTGCCAACTGCCAATAAAGTATCTGAGCGGATCAGTAAATTGTTGGCCTACTAGTCTTTTTCTTTTTATTGAAACCCCTATATTTGCACCCCATTTGGCGAGGTAGCTCAGTTGGTTAGAGCGCAGGATTCATAACCCTGAGGTGATGGGTTCAATTCCCATTCTCGCTACGATATTATTTTATAAAATAATAATGGTCTTAAAAAATAACAAAGTCGGCTTCGGTCGGCTTTTGTTATTAATTGACTTTGCTTAGTAATACATCAATCCCCAAAACGTAAAGAAAAATAGTTCTTCAATTGTTCTCCTTCGCTCTTTGGCTTCGTCTTCGCTTCACTGCGACCAATTGATAGATCAATAAAAGAAAATGTTCTACATTGAAATCGTACTGAAAATGTGGAGCCTAGACAACTGTTATCGGCAATCCTACAATAAAGCTTATTTTATATGTAAAAAACATTTTATTTCTGATTTAGGCTTTGTATATTTAAGAGTTGCTTATAAAAATTGACATACTCTAATTATTCAAATTATGGATAGAAAAGATTTTTTAAAATTTGGTACTTTTACAAGTGCTGCGACTGTTATCGGAGCAAACAATGCATTTTCACAAAACTTGACTAATAACAAAATTTCCATTTGAGTCCACCAACTTATCAATGTTGTTAT
>JBKJQV010000288.1:0-29292 GCA_046593815.1 Sediminibacterium sp.
ATTTGAATGTATCATTCAAATCTAATTCCAGTGAAATTTTAGTAAGAAGTGCATTTGAGATTCCTTCAAAGCAACAAGTCGAAATAAATGATGCTATAAATATATTACTCAACGCAATTATTAACTTGCAATTTAAAATTGCACCGGAAATAATAGCTGGCATTGAACTTTCAACTAACGGGTATAAAATATCATGGAGCTTTTCTGCATACCTCAATTCGTTGGAAAAAAACATTTCTGAAACCATTAAAGAAAACGTAAAATTAGAGCCTTTAAAAGATTAATATGCGAGAAACTCAAACAGATACAATGGGGACTAATATCTTCAGTTTTTTAAACAAAGAAATAGAAGATTTTAGTTTTACTTTAAAGCCTCGTGAAGTTGGTATAGTTATAAGTGTATCTACAGGTATCGCCAAAGTTTCTGGGCTTCAAGGCGCAGGTTTTGAAGAATTACTAGAATTTCCAAACGGTCTTTTTGGTATTGCTTATAATATTGATGAAGATGAAATAGGCGTTATACTTCTGGGTAAAGACTCATTGCTGAAAGCAGGAGATGAAGTGGGGCGAACGGGCAGAGTAATGGATGTTCCTGTAGGCAATTCATTAATTGGAAGAGTTGTTGATCCGCTGGGACAACCTATTGATCACAAAGGCCCTATCAATCACAAAGAACGATTACCAATTGAACGCTCAGCTCATGCCATCATGGATAGAAGCCCTGTAACTGTTCCATTGCAAACAGGTATTAAAGTGATTGATGCATTGATTCCGATTGGTCGCGGACAGCGAGAATTAATAGTAGGTGATCGTCAGACAGGTAAAACAGCTATTGCAATTGATGCTATTCTTAATCAAAAAGATAAAAACGTTTTATGCGTGTATTGCGCCATTGGGCAGCGAGCTTCAGCAGTTGCTAAAGTAATTGCTAATCTTAGAGAAAAAGGCGCTATGGAGTACTCTATTGTAGTGGTGGCGGAAGGAAATAATTCTCCAGGATTAGAATACATTGCACCTTATGCTGCTACTAGCATTGCAGAATATTTTATGGAACAGGGTCGTGATGTGCTAATCGTTTATGATGACCTTACGCATCATGCACGCTCATATAGAGAACTTTCATTATTACTGAGAAGGCCACCCGGACGCGAGGCATTCCCAGGCGATATTTTTTATATTCATTCAAGATTATTGGAAAGATCAACACATTTAAGTGATGCATTGAAAGGAGGATCATTAACAGCATTACCAATTATTGAAACTGAAGCTCAAAATATTTCCGCTTATATTCCTACTAACCTTATTTCAATTACAGATGGACAGATATATTTATCGCCCAAACTTTTTGAACTGGGTAACTTACCTGCAGTTGATGTAGGTAAATCAGTATCACGTGTAGGTGATAAAGCTCAACTGCCTGCTTATCGTTCTGTAGCTAATTTAAAACTGGAGTATGCGCAATTTGTGGAACTTGAAACATTTGCCCGTTTTGGAACTAGGCTTGATGAAAATACAAAAAAGACCATTGAGCATGGAAAAAGAATACGTGAATGCTTAAAACAGCCAGAGCTGCAACAGATGCCGGTTTCGGAACAGATTGTGATTTTACTTGCATTGAAAAATAGTTTGTTTGAAACAATACCACTTGAGAAAATTAAGGATGCACAAGATGCATTGCTTAAAGATTTTAATAATTTTCCGGATGAAATAATTAATCGACTTTTTTCAGATACAAAACTGAGTGAAGATGATAGCAAAACTATTTTAAAAATTGCTGCCAGTATTCTTACTCCATTTCAGGACAAACCTAAAGTCGATAAAAATATAAAGTAATGGACACTTTAGAAAATTTAAGAAGCAAAACAGAAGGAGCTAAAGACCTGAAATCTGTTGTGAGCGCAATGAAAGCAATGGCAGCATCAAACATATTTCAATACGAAACTGCAGTGAGTTCACTTGCCGATTATTTTCACACTATTGCTTTAGGAATCGTTGCTTATTTTAAAGAGGAAAAAATTGCTGCAATCAATGAGCAGACTCCATTTAAAAATAAGCCAGAAGAAATAATTTACGCGATCGTTTTCGGGTCAGACCAAGGGCTCGTTGCGCAGTTCAATGATTCGATGGCAAATTTTGTTTCTTATTCACTCAATATTTTACAAGGCAAAAAAGAAATTTGGGTAATAGGTGAACGTGTTCAGATGCTTTTATCAGACGAAGGATTTAATACCTCAAAATTATATCCCGTTCCAAATGATATTAATGCAGTTACTCCGCTGGTAACTGAACTTATGAATAGAAGCCAAGAGATCCAGCAAAAAGAATCAGTTACATCATTTTATATTTTTCATAATCAGCCAAATCCTAATGAAGGTTATACTCCTGTGATGCAGCGGTTTTTGCCATTAGACGAAAAATGGAAGGAAAATTTACAGGAAATTCAATGGCCCACAAAATTACCTCCGCAAATTGCTGGCGGAGTAAAGCCTACACTTGTAGCCCTGATTAACGGATATCTTTTTGCTTCTCTTTTCAAAGCTTGTGTAGAATCTTTGGCTTGTGAAAATGCAAGTAGACTAGCTGCCATGCAGCGAGCTGAAAAAAGTATAACAGATTTGCTGGAAGTTCTTGGAAAAAAATATCATGGCCTGCGTCAGAGTTCTATTGATGAAGAATTATTTGATGTGGTTTCCGGATTCGAAGCTTTGAATAATAAATAAAACATTGAAAATGAAAAATGAAATAAAAATCACCACATTATTTCTTGATATTGGAGGCGTTCTTCTTTCTGATGGATGGGGGCACGAATTCAGACAGTTGGCTGCAGAAAAATTTCAATTAGATTATGCTGAATTAGAAAAGAGGCATAAACTGCTATTTGTTGTTTACGAAGAAGGAAGAGTAACATTTGATGAGTACCTAAAAAAAGTAGTGTTCTATCAAAAAAGGGATTTCTCTACTGATGAGTTTAAAGAATTCATGTTCTCTTTAACTATTCCATATACCGACATGCTAGCTTTAATTAAAGGATTAAAAGAAAAGTATAGTTTAAAAATAATTGTAGTGAGCAATGAAGCTAAGGAGTTGAATGAATTCAGAATACAAAAATTTCAATTAACCCAATTTGTAGACTTTTTTATATCCTCCTGCTATGTTCAATTAAGAAAGCCTGATGCTGCTATATTAAAATTAGCTATTAATGGCGCTCAAGTGCCTTTAGATGAAATAGTTTATATAGAAAATGTACAAATGTTTGCAGATGTAGCTACAGATTTAGGTATCAAAAGTATCTGTCATATCGATTATTTGTCAACGGTCAAAGCATTGGCAGACCTTGGCCTTATAATCAATTAAGAATAACAGTAAATGCATAAAGACGAATACATATTATCTGTTAATGGTGGATCATCTAGCATTAAATTTTCCTTATACAAAATCAAGAAACCACTTGAGCAGATACTTTTTGGAGAGATAGAAAACATTGGTAATAAAAAATCAAAACTCAATTTTACTAAAACACTTGATCAAGAAAAAAACAGCATTGATATCATAGCTACCAATCATGATCAGGCTGCAAATCATTTGATAGATTGGCTAGAAAAGCAAGATAGCTTTGATTCAGTTATAGCAATTGGTCATCGTATTGTTCATGGAATGAAACATACCAAACCAGCATTAATTACTGATGATCTGTTAACTGAATTGAAAAAGATCAGTGCCTTTGATCCTGAACATTTACCCGATGAAATTAAATTGATAGAAATATTTAGAAGACGTTACCCATTATTAAAACAAGTAGTATGTTTTGACACTTCCTTCCATACTTCAATGCCGGTTGTTGCAAAATTATTATCTATCCCTCGCCGCTATTTTACTAAAGGTATTCAGCGTTATGGTTTTCATGGGCTTTCATATTCCTACTTGATGGAAGAAATTGAAAACTTAGAAGGAAAAGACGCAGCAAAAGGCAAAATAATTTTAGCACATCTTGGTAATGGAGCAAGTCTAGCGGCAGTTAAAGATGGTAAAAGTATAGACACCAGTATGGGCTTCACTCCAACATCCGGTTTACCAATGGGCACACGCACTGGTGATCTTGACCCTGGAGTTGCTTTGTATTTAATGCAAGCGGAGAATCTTACACCAAAACAATTTAGCAACATTATTAATCACGAATCTGGGTTGCTTGGCATATCAGCAACAAATTCCGACATGAGAGAACTAATGAAAATTGAAGACACGGATGGACGTGCTAAAGATGCTATTGAATTATTTTGTTATCAAACAAAAAAATGGATCGGTTCATTTGCTGCGGCCCTTGGAGGCATAGATGTATTGGTTTTTTCGGGTGGTATTGGCGAACATTCGCCAGAAATACGCAGTAAAATATGCAATAACCTTGGGTTTTTAGGAATTGAAATAGATAAAATAAAAAATAGGAATAATGAACCTATTATTTCTGCTGTTATAAGTAAAGTGCAGGTTCGTGTTATCAAAACAAATGAAGAGTTAATGATAGTAAAAATTGTTTGCGAATTGTTTAATTATTCTGTTTAAAATAAATGTGTGAGCATAAAATGATAAAAAGCCTAAATAATGCCTTAATTATTCCAGTGATTGCATTAGCAATTGTAGTGCTTTTTTATTTTTTGTTGCTAAAGAAAACAAATAATCCAATAGCATTTAAAAGATTAATTCGAATTATTATGGGTCTCGCATTCGCCCTGAACTTTTTATGGGAAATGGCTCAGATGCCACTTTTTAAAAACATGCCTTTAAACTGGGAGACTACATTCTTTTGTGCCCTTGCATCTATAGCCGATTGCATTATGGTGATGATTTTGTATTTAGGTTTTAGTTTGATATATAAAAATGCTTTTTGGTTTCTTCAACCAAGTTTATTGCGAGTTATTTTTTTAATAACAGCTGGTGGTCTTGGTGCGATTTTGGCTGAGAAGAAACATCTCTTTCTTGGTAATTGGGCTTACAGTACTTACATGCCGCTTGTGCCCGTAGTGGATATAGGGTTATCGCCCTTATTACAGTTTATGGTATTACCGTTACTTATTTACTACGTTGCTTCGGCTATAGTAGGTAAGAATATAATAGACGTATAAGTTTAAATATACTCCTAAATTGTAATTATATAATCTCCCACATTCTAATAGCTATTGAGATTCTGTGAATAACATAACTATTATCATTAATTCCGTAACATTTAAGCTGGGTTAGGAGTCTACCTTTCCTGTAGTCAAAGCTGCACAATATAATAGTGGTATGCAACTCATGCAGGGCATGAAGCTTTAATATCATTATCTACTACCATATTTTAATTTTTTAAAAAATAAAATTATGATGCACAATAACGAAAATTATTATTACTGGGGAATGCATATGGGTTGGTGGTTTTTTATGCTTGTTATTATTATAGTAGTAGCTGGGTGGATTAGCTGGTCGCGAAAAAGAAATCGATAATAAAATGTAGGATCTATTGGATGAAGATACTCGGCGATAACCAAATTTGTAAATACAACCTAAAAAATAAAGTATGACTATTCAGATAAACACAGATAAAAATTTAAGCTTACATGAAGAATTTGGCGCAAAATTAGAAGGCTTACTAGCAGAGGAACTAAGCAGATTTAGCGAACACATAACTCGCTTAGAAGTTCATTTATCGGATGAGAATGGTTCCAAAGATGGGATAAAAGATAAAAGATGTTTGCTTGAAGCTCGCCTTGAAGGCAGACAGCCTATTGCGGTTACAGGACTTGCAAATAATTATGAGTTAGCTGTTGATAGTGCAATAGATAAATTAAAAGCTAGTCTTGAAACAATCCTTGG
The DNA here is from genome assembly GCA_046593815.1 of Sediminibacterium sp. GTDB lineage: Bacteria > Bacteroidota > Bacteroidia > Chitinophagales > Chitinophagaceae > Sediminibacterium. The sequence continues at coordinate 5,845 of JBKJQV010000288.1, forward strand.
AAAAATAAGGAATCAGCAGCGGAGTTAAATAATATAATTGTTGAAATTAATGTAATTCTCGATAATGAAATAATCAAAATATATAAAATGGACATTAGTAAAAATATTTCTGAAAGTGAAAATGAAGCGCTACTAAAATTTCCTGTGTTTGTTTCTATGCTTGCAGCTATTAGTGATAATAAACTAGATGAAGCTGAAAAAAAATCGGCAATCAAATTTTCTCATATAAAAACATATTCTTGTGATCCGATGCTTAATTCATTTTATTCAAAAGCTGATAAAGTATTCGAAAAAAATATGCTTCAACTTGATATGGATTTGCCAATTATAAAAGAAGAAAGAGTAGCTATTATCAAAAAAGAGTTATTAGAACTCGAAAAAATTGTATCAAAGTTGGGAAAGGAATATACTACTGTAATGCATCGTAGCATGAAATCATTTAAAGAGCATGTATCAAAAGCACACCACAGTGTGTTCGTTGATTTTATTTTTCCGATGCCCATAAAAGGGTTAACCTATTAATTAAAAATAAATAAAATGAAAAAAGAACAAAAAACAAATCCGGTAAAAAAAGCAGAAAAAAAAACAGGTCCAGGAAGTAACCCTGTAAACAAATTTAAAAAAGGTAAAACTACAACTGCGGCAGCTATCAACAATATTATAACAGGCGCTGTAGAAAATGTAAAAGCCCAGTCTGGCAAAGGGTTTACCAATAGAGGTACAGTTACTTCTTATGAAGATGAACGTTGATCACCTTGTCATCTTGCAAACATGATATTGTTTCCCGATGATCAGTCAATATTATATGTTATTTCCTCAGATGAAATAACTAATTCATTATTTGAGTAATTAAAAACTCATCAAATTAAAATAGCAATATGGAAAATAAATTAACAGAAGCTACTGCCTTAAGGCCTGAGGGTGAAAGAATGTTGAATGCGAAGTTAGTAGAGATAGACCTTAATGAATATATTACTAAACTAAAACAGGAAACTACCTGGGCAGAAAGCGATCGTAATTCCATCACCGTATTTAAATCTGACACTTCAACAATTGTATTGATTGGCATGCATGAGAATGCCAAATTAAAAGAACATTCTGCAATTGGAAATATTACTGTACAAGTACTTGATGGTGAAATAGAGTTCTTTGTTCAACAACAAATTCATTCAATGGGCAAAGGGAAAATGATTGCGTTAGAAGCAAATATTCCACACAGTGTAACTGCATTGAAAGAAAGTTTTTTTCTTCTTACTCTAGTAATAAATAGATAATTATTATGGACCATTCAACAATGAACCATAACAAAGCGAGTGATGCTGCCAATCAACCAATGGGGCATTCAGGGCATAACCACCACGCCATGATGATAGCAGATTTTAAAAAGCGGTTTTACGTTGTACTAGTTCTTTCTATTCCTATTATCTTGTTATCAACCATGATACAGCAATTTATTGGTGTTGATTGGCAATTTATAGGATCATCCTATATTTTATTTGCCTTGTCTACTATAGTTTTTATTTACGGGGGCTGGCCATTTTTAAAAGGATTGGTGACTGAGTTAAAAGAAAAAAATCCGGGCATGATGACGCTTATAGGATTTGCAATTTCGGTAGCTTATATATACAGCACAGCCACGGTTTTTGGCTTAAAAGGAATGGACTTTTACTGGGAACTGGCAACCTTAATTCTTATCATGCTACTAGGGCATTGGATAGAAATGAAATCTATAGCTGGTGCTTCTAAAGAACTGGAATTGTTAGTACAATTAATGCCCTCAGATGCACACATGGTAATGGATGATAAAGTACACGATGTAAAAACAGATACTTTAAAAGAGAAAGATATCATTTTAATTAAACCTGGAGAGAAAGTTGCAGCAGATGGAATTATATCTGAAGGCGAAAGCTATATGAATGAGTCGATGCTCACTGGTGAATCAAAGCCAGTGAAAAAGAGTAGCGGCGATAAAGTTATTGCAGGTTCAATCAATGGAAATGGTTCAGTAAAAGTAACTGTATCTCACGCTGCAAAAGATTCTTATCTATCTAAAGTAATTAAGTTGGTAGATGATGCACAAAAAGCCAAATCAAAAACACAATTACTTGCAGATAAAGCTGCAAAATGGCTAACACTGATTGCGTTGGTTGGAGGGATAACCACTTTTTTATATTGGTATTTAACTGGTCAGCCTTTGGATTTTGCTATGGCAAGAATGGTAACAGTTATAGTTATCTGCTGCCCGCATGCATTAGGATTGGCGGTTCCCCTTGTGGTAGCCAAATCAACTTCGCTGGCAGCAAAAAATGGCTTGCTTATTAAAAATAGAACAGCATTCGAAAATTCAAGAAAAATTACTACCATCGTATTTGATAAAACCGGAACACTTACTGTTGGAAAATTTGAAGTGTCAAAAATAGTGTCGCTTCAAAAAGATGTAAATGAAAATGAATTAATAAGGCTTGCATCTGCATTGGAGCAAAAGTCGGAACATCCAATTGCTACTGGTATTTTACAAAAAGCGAAAAGTTTATCACTCACTGTTCCTGCAACAGAAAATTTTAATGCTATTACTGGCAAGGGAGTTGAAGCAACAGTTGGAGGCAAAAAAATACTTGTAGTTAGTCCTGGCTATTTAAAAGAAAAAAACATTCCTATTCCAGGAGGCTTTACAGCGAATGATACAGAAACTATTGTATTTGTAATTATCAACGATACGCTTTCAGGGTACATTGCTTTGTCAGATGAAATACGTCCAGAATCTGCAGCGGCAATTGCCACATTGAAAGATGTAAATATCAAATCAATATTATTAACTGGCGATAATAGTAAAGTAGCAAAGAGCGTAAGTGAAACACTCGGTATGGAAAGTTATATGGCTGAGGTATTGCCTGATCAAAAATTAGAAAAGATAAAAGAATTGCAAAGCAAAGGAGAGTTTGTGGCTATGACTGGCGATGGTGTAAATGATGCACCAGCGCTTGCACAAGCAGATGTTGGTATTGCAGTGGGTAGTGGTAGTGATATAGCTGCGGAAACAGCAGGAATAGTATTGGTCAACAGCAATCCAAAAGACATCGTGAGTTTGATTTTATTTGGCAAAGCAACTCATCGAAAAATGATTCAAAATTTAATATGGGCCACCGGCTATAACGTGGTAGCATTGCCGCTAGCTGCAGGTGTACTATATAACTGGGGAATATTATTAAGTCCTGCAATAGGTGCTGCTTTAATGGCTGTTAGTACGATTGTGGTTGCCATTAATGCAAGTATGTTGAAGGTAAAGTAAAACACAAAACCTGTAGTATGAATAATTCAATAATAAAATAGTTAGTTAAATATTTCATGATGGAAATTGAAATAACGGTTACAGTAAATACTTTATCTCCGGAATTGCTTCAAAAAATGGATGCATATTGGCGTGCAGCCAATTATTTATCTGTAGGACAAATTTATTTGTACGATAATCCGCTATTAAAAGAGCCATTGAAAATGGAACATATAAAGCCTTTAGTGGTGGGCCATTGGGGCACTACTCCAGGACAAAATTTTATTTATGTACACCTGAATCGTGTTATTAAAAAATACGACCTTAATATGTTTTATATCGCAGGTCCAGGTCATGGTGGTCCTGCGCTTGTTGGCAATGTTTATCTTGAGGGAACATGGAGTGAAGTATATCCAAACGTTACACAGGATGAAGCTGGATTAAAAAAATTATTCAAACAATTTTCATTTCCCGGTGGTATTTCTAGCCATGTGGCACCAACTACTCCCGGCTCTATTCATGAAGGTGGCGAATTGGGGTATTCATTGAGTCATGCTTTTGGTGCAGCGTTTGATAATCCTAATTTAATTGTTGCCTGTATTGTTGGCGATGGTGAAGCAGAAACAGCTCCTTTAGCAACAGCTTGGCATTCTAATAAATTTTTAAATCCAATTACAGATGGGGCAGTACTGCCTATTCTTCATTTGAATGGTTATAAGATAAGTAATCCAACTATCCTATCAAGAATAGATCATGAAGAGCTTGAACATTTTTATAAAGGTTGTGGATGGACTCCTTATTTTGTAGAAGGTGATGATCCTGAAACTATGCACCAATTGATGGCAGCAGCAGTAGATAAAGCAATTAAAGAAATTCACCGCATACAAGGTAGAGCAAGGGATGCAAACGACAATACAAGGCCACGCTGGCCAATGATTATTTTAAGATCTCCCAAAGGATGGACTGGGCCAAAAGAAGTGGATGGTGTACCCAATGAAGGAACCTTTCATTCTCATCAGGTGCCTATATTAGTTGATGAAGATCATCCGCATCATGTTGAACAATTAGAACGATGGATGAAAAGTTATAGAGCTGAAGAGTTGTTTGATGAAAATGGCAAACTTATTGCAGAATTAGCTGAACTCGCACCAATTGGTAACAAAAGAATGGGCGCTAATCTGCATACCAATGGTGGTATATTATTACGAGATCTTATTATGCCAGATTTTCGTAATCATGCAGTTAAAATAAAATCGCCTGGCACAATAATGGGCCAGGATACAATGGTGCTTGGGAAATTTTTACGGGATGTAGAAAAGCTAAATCATGATCATCACAACTTCCGTGTATTTGGTCCAGATGAAACGGTTTCGAATTTATTGGGAGCTGTTTTTGAAGTAACCAATCGTCAATGGGAAGCAAGAGAAGAAAAGAATGATGAGTTTCTGGCGCCTTCAGGACAGGTACTAGATTCAATGTTGAGTGAGCATCAATGCCAGGGTTGGTTGGAAGGTTATTTATTAACTGGTAGGCATGGTGTATTTAACAGCTATGAGGCATTTATACGCATAGTAGATTCTATGTTTAGTCAGCATGCAAAGTGGTTAAAAGTAACGTCTGAATTACCATGGAGAAGAAAAATTGCATCACTTAACTATTTATTGGCGTCGCATGTTTGGCAACAAGATCATAATGGCTTTACACACCAAGATCCTGGCTTTCTTGATCATGTAATTAATAAGAAAGCAGATGTTGTGCGTGTTTATTTGCCACCAGATGCAAACTGTCTATTATCTATTTTTGATCATTGTTTACGAAGCAAACACTATGTAAACGTAGTAGTAGCAGGTAAACATCCTTTACCACAATGGCTTTCAATAGATGCTGCAATTGTGCATTGTACTGAAGGGATAGGTATATGGCAATGGGCAAGTAATGACCAGGGATCTGAACCTGATGTGGTGATGGCTTGTTGTGGCGATACTCCAACACTTGAATTACTAGCGGCTGTTTCTATTTTGCGTGAACATCTTCCGGAACTTAAAATACGTGTTGTGAATGTAGTTGATCTAATGAAATTACAACCACATACTGAACATCCCCATGGATTAAATGAAATGGATTATGATTCGATATTCACTAAAGACAAACATATCATTTTTAATTTTCACGGTTACCCATGGTTAATACACCGTTTAACTTATCGCCGTTCAAACCGACATCTTCACGTGAGAGGTTATAAAGAAGAAGGTACCATTACAACACCTTTTGATTTAAGAGTACAAAATGATATTGACCGTTTTCATTTGGTGATAGATGTGATAGATCGGTTGCCCGATTTAGGCAGCAAAGGCGCATACCTGAAACAACAACTGAAAGATAAACTTATTGAGCATAAACTTTATATACATGAACATGGCAAAGACATGCCAGAAATTCTCAATTGGAAATGGAATAACAATGAATAAACAGTTATTAAAAGATACTATTGAGCAACTGTTTGCAAATGGCAAAGGGTTGCTGGCTATGGATGAAAGTATTCCAACATGTAATAAACGTTTTGCTGCTGCAGGCATTCCACAAACAGATGAGATGAGACGCAGTTATCGTGAACTAATCATTACAACTCAAGGGTTGAATGAAAGTATCGGAGGTGCTATACTACATGATGAAACAATTAGACAGCAAACTAAAGATAGAATTCCCTTTATTGATGTTTTGTTAAAAGCCAGTATTATTCTAGGAATCAAAGTTGATATAGGCACCAAACCAATGGCAAGTTTTCCAAATGAAAAAATTACAGAAGGTTTGGATGGCCTTCGTGAGCGTTTGGAGGAATATAAAAATATGGGAGTACGATTTGCCAAATGGCGTGGCGTGATTGCAATTGGAGATAATATTCCAACCAATGAAAATATTCAGGCAAATATTCATTCTCTTGTAAGATATGCTGCACTATGCCAGGAAGTAGGATTAGTTCCCATTATAGAACCTGAAGTATTAATGGAAGGCAATCATTCAATAGAACGTTGTTCTGAAGTAACCGAAAATGTTTTAAAAATACTTTTTTATCAATTATATATTTATAAAATTGATATTGAAGGGATGATTTTAAAACCGAACATGATAATTGCTGGAATAGGTGCAGTTAAAAGCGTTAGTATTGATGAGGTAGCAGCTGCAACAGTAAAATGCTTACTTAAATCCGTTCCTGCAGCTATGCCGGCTATTGCATTTTTATCAGGAGGTCAATCTCCTGAGGAAGCATCAGCACATTTAAATGCAATCAATGAAAATTTTAAAAACCATCTTCCGTGGGTTGTAACTTTTTCATTTGCAAGAGCTATTCAGCAACCCGCATTAGATTTATGGAGAGGGCAGGAAGAAAATGTGAAAGATGCACAAAAATTATTGTATCAACGTGCTAAATTTGATACTGCCGCAAGGCTTGGTCAATACAATGGAATATCAGAATAATCAAACAGTTAACAATTAAAAATTGAAAGAACATTATTAAATTAATTACATGGAAATTAAATCAGAAACGCTTGAACAGTTGGGGATTGATACTGTTCGGATACTTGCGGCAGATGCGGTTCAAAAAGCAAACTCAGGTCATCCAGGAACTCCAATGGGGCTGGCGCCGATAGGTCATGTTTTGTGGTCTAAAATTATGAACTATAACCCCCGGAATCCTGAATGGGTAAACAGGGATCGCTTTATTTTATCATGCGGCCATGCCTGCATGCTACAATATAGTTTTTTGTATTTAACTGGCTACCCCATTAATTTAGACGACATTAAAAAATTCCGACAATTACACAGCAAAACTGCAGGACATCCAGAATACGGATTATTGCCCGGCATTGAAGTAACTACTGGTCCGTTAGGGCAAGGATTTGCTAACGGAGTAGGTTTTGCAATTGCACAAAAATATTTGGCAGCTCGATATAATAAACCTGGCTTTGACATTTTCAATTATAAAATTTACACTATTTGCAGCGACGGTGATATGATGGAAGGTATAAGTTCTGAAGCTGCTTCTTTAGCTGGGCATCTTAAGTTAGGTAATATGATTTATTTGTATGATGATAACCATATAACTATTGAGGGAAATACAAACATTTCATTTGATGAAAATTTAGCACAGCGCTTTGAAGCTTATGGTTGGCATGTACAAGTGCTATCTGATGGAAATGATTTAGCTGCTTTATCAATAGCAATAAAAAATGCCCAAAAGGAAACTAATCGTCCATCGCTAATAAAAGTGCGAACACATATAGGATATGGTAGTCCAAATAAAGAAGATACTGCTGCTGCACATGGTTCTCCGTTAGGTGAAGCCGAAGTGAAACTAGTGAAGGAGAATTTTGGTTTTGATCCAGATAAATATTTTGAAGTGCCAAGCGAAATATTGAATTATTATCGTGAATCGGGCAAAAGAGGAACGGATAAAGAAAAGGATTGGAATGATCTCTATAAAAAATATAAAGAAAAATATGTTGCCCAAGCAAATGAATACGAGCTAATGTCTAGTGGTAAATTACCTGAAGGATGGAAACAAAAATTACCAGTTTTTGAGGCTGGAGAAGAAATGGCAACACGCAAAGCCTCTGGTAAAGTATTAAATGTAATAGCAGATTATTTGCCAAATTTAATAGGAGGTTCTGCTGATCTTGCACCATCAACCGACACCAATCTTACAAAATGCAAATCATTCTCAGCCGAAAATTATGATGGTCGTAATTTTCACTTTGGCATAAGAGAACATGCGATGGGCGCTATCTTAAATGGATTAGCACTTAGTAATTACATCATTCCATTTGGTGCTACATTCTTAATATTTTCTGATTATATGCGGCCACCTATTAGGTTGGCAGCAATTATGAAAATCCGCTCTATTTATGTTTTTACACATGATAGTATAGCTTTAGGAGAAGACGGTACAACACATCAGCCAGTAGAACAACTGATTGGTTTACGATCAGTTCCAAACGTTACAGTGATACGACCTGCTGATGCTAATGAAACCGTACATGCATGGCGAGTAGCAATTGAACATTCCACTGGCCCAGTTGCATTGATTCTAACTCGGCAGGGAATTCCTGTAATTGATCAAGAAAAATATACAAAGGCCATTGAACTAGAAAAGGGGGCATATATTCTTTCTGAATCAACAATAAAACCGGACATTATTTTAATTGGCACGGGTTCGGAAGTTCACTTGCTATTGACAGCTCAACAAAAATTAAAGGAACAAAACATAGCCGCAAGTGTGGTTAGTATGCCATCTTGGGAACTATTTGAACAACAGGATAAAGCGTATAAAGAAAAAATATTTCCAAGCTCATTGCGAAAGAGACTTGCAGTAGAAGCAGGTTCACCTTTGGGCTGGCATAAATATATTACTGACGAAGGCGATATAATTGGCATTAATGGATTTGGTGAATCTGCGCCTGGTGAAGAACTAATGAAAGAGTATGGCTTTACAGTAGAAAATATTGTTATGAAAGCTAAAGCATTGATTGAATAGTATAACTAGCGAATCACTTTAAAATGATATTAATTTAAATCGTTAAAAAATGAAAAAAGAAAAATTCGATTACGGGATGATAGGCCTTGGTACCATGGGACGCAACCTTGTTTATAACATGAGCGATCATGGATATTCCGTAATTGGGTTTGATAAAAATAATGCTCAAGTGGAAACGCTTATAAAAGAAGTAAGCAATGAGAATGTATTTGCTACTTCAAATTTAAATGAATTTCTAAAAGCATTAAAGTCACCCAGAGTAATTATGATGCTTGTACCTGCTGGAAAAATTGTGGATGAAGTTATCAACGAATTAAAACCCTTATTATCGGAAAATGATATACTGATTGATTGCGGTAATTCGCATTTTACTGATACCAATATCCGTAATGAACAATTGGCAATGTCAACAATCCATTTCATGGGTATTGGTATTTCAGGTGGTGAGTCGGGTGCACGATATGGCCCTAGTATTATGCCGGGTGGACCAAAAAATATTTATGACCGAGTAGCGCCAATGCTTGCATCTATAGCAGCTAAAGTGAATAATGAACCTTGTGTAACTTGGCTTGGTCCTGGTTCTGCTGGGCATTATGTAAAAATGGTTCATAATGGTATTGAATATGGATTGATGCAGTTGATTGCAGAAGCCTATCACTTATTAAAAAAATTTGGTAAACTGAATAATGATGAACTACATCATATTTTTTTAAAATGGAATAAAGGATTGTTGCAATCATTTCTTATTGAAATTACTGCTGATATTTTTTTGCAGAAAGATGAACTAAGCAATAATAGCCTTATTGATATGATACTTGACAGTGCAAAACAAAAAGGAACTGGCGGATGGACTTCGGAAGAAGCTGTAAACTTACAAGTTCCTGTTCCAGTTATAGATATTGCGGTTGCCATGCGAGATATGTCGACTTTAAAAAAAGAACGTGAAGTTGCTGTAGGAAAATTAGCGGGCCCCGACATAAAATTTACAGATGAAAAAACCGAATTGTTTAACATGCTAGAGCAGGCAATTTATTTTTCGATGATAACGATTTACGCACAAGGCATGACCCTTCTGCAAGCTGCTTCATTAAAATATTATTACGACTTAAAACCCGATAATATAGCAAAGATCTGGCGAGGTGGTTGTATTATCCGTGCAGCTTTACTAGAAGATATTCATTCAGCTTTTTTACAGGAACCTGATCTGCCTAACCTAATGGTAAACAAATTGATTGCTGAAAAACTACGGGATTCTGAAAATGGAATTCGTTACATAATAAAGATTGCTGTTGACAACGGAATACCCATGCCAGCTATGATGATGTCATTAGCTTATTACGACAGCTACCGAAGTAGCTGGCTACCAGCAAATTTATTACAGGCACAGCGCGATTGTTTTGGTGCACACACATACGAACGCATAGATAGAGACGGCATTTTTCATACAAAATGGAATCTAAATAATAGTTAACATGGAACCAATTGTAACAACCAAACCGGAGCCAACAGTCATCATCATTATGGGTGCAACTGGCGATCTTACTTGGAGGAAACTCATACCAGCTATTTATAATCTTTACTTAGATAACTGGATACCAGATCAATTTGCATTAATAGGTGTAAGTCGCACAAAATTAACTGGAGCGGCTTTTCATAAACGTTTGCATGAAGGCGTAAATAAGTTTTCGCGCAGGGGAAAAACTAAAAAAGCAGAATGGGACAAATTTGCTAAATACTTGAATTATCAGGTAGGTGAATTTAATAAAAGTACTACCTATTCTGCGATAGAAAAACAGATAAAAAATTTTGAAAAACAATGGAAGGTTACCGTAAACAGAATATTCTATCTAGCAGTTCCGCCAAATTCATTCGAAGAGATTGCTTGCAAAATTGCGGCTTCTGGTATTGCAAATAACAAGCAAAAAAGCCGAATGGTAATTGAAAAACCTTTCGGGCACGACCTTGAAAGTGCCCAAAAGCTGAATAAGTTGCTACATGGCATTTTCGATGAATCACAGATATACCGCATTGATCATTATTTAGGTAAAGAAACCGTGCAGAATATCTTGGCCTTTCGTTTTGCCAATGCATTATTTGAGCCTATTTGGAATCGCAATTATATAGACAGTGTGCAAATAACTGTATCGGAACAAATAGGAGTAGAGAACAGGGGCAATTATTATGAAACAGCAGGCGCTTTAAGAGACATGATACAAAATCATCTTTTACAACTGCTTTGTTTAATTGCTATGGAACCTCCGGTTTCATTTGAAGCCGATGAAGTGCGCAATCGCAAGGTTGATGTATTGAATGCTTTGAGAAAAATTAATCCCGAAGAAGTGTATGAATATGCTGTTAGAGGCCAGTATGGACCTGGATGGATACAGGGTAAAAAGGTGATTGGCTATCGCCAAGAACCTGATGTAAACAAAGAATCAAACAAAGAAACATTTGCAGCTGTAAAATTATTTATAGATAACTGGCGCTGGCAGGGTGTGCCATTTTATCTGCGAACTGGCAAACGAATGAATGAAACCATTTCCGTCATCACTATTAAATTCAAACCAGTGCCTCATCAAACTTTTCCTGCAGAAGCAAGAGGACATTGGCAACCGAATACACTGATGCTACATATTCAGCCGCACATGGGTATTCATATGCAGTTTCAAGCAAAGCGGCCCGGCCTTAAAATGCTGCTTCATCCAGTTGATATGCAGTTTAATTATGATGATTCATATACTTCAGGCACGCCTGAAGCCTATGAAACCTTACTACTAGATATTATGGAAGGAGACTCTACTCTTTTTATGCGAGCCGACCAAGTTGAATCTGCCTGGAAAGTACTTATGCCAATAATTAATACTTGGGAAAAAAACCCTTCTGTAAACTTTCCCAATTATGCCAGTGGTATGCAAGGGCCTGAAGATGCTGAAGCATTGATTGCAAAAGATGGGCATAGCTGGGTAGTAACTCCAATAGATAAAAAATGAAAACTGAATCAACATATAAACTAGAAATTTTTCAAAGTGCAGATGCAATAAATAAAGCAGCAGCCGAATTTATTATTGGAGTTGCCGAAAAATCAATTGCTGCAAGAGGAAGGTTTACTATTTCACTTTCGGGCGGACAAACACCAGCAAACTTATATCGGCTTTTAGCAGAGCCCGCATACAGAGAACGATTGCCTTGGAAAAACACTTTTATCTTTTGGGGAGATGAGCGTTTTGTACCAGCAAATAATATACAAAACAATGCCTATTTGGCTAAAACTTTATTGCTTAATCATATAGATATTCCATCAATAAATATTAACCCCGTTTCTGTTGATTTAGACCCAAGCAAAGCTGCAGAAAACTATGAAACCACTATTAAAGAACTCTTTGGAAATGATCCACCACGTTTTGACCTTATTCTTCTTGGACTAGGCGAAAACGGTCACACTGCGTCTTTATTTCCTGGAACTAATGTTGTTTTTGAAAATAAACGACTGGTAAAAGAAGTGTATTTAACAGAACAAAATATGTATCGCATTACTATGACACCAAATTTAATTAACAAGGCATATAATATTATTTTTCTTGTAGAAGGAGAAAACAAGGCAGAAATTTTAATGACTATTCTAACCTCTCCGCAGCAGCCAGATAAATTTCCTGCGCAGATAATCAAACCAGATTATGGTAATTTATATTGGTTTGTAGATAAAAATGCGGCAGCATTATTACCTGCTTTTATAAAGCAACAAAGCCAGATAGAAGTTAAACTATCTATGAATGCGAATACTTTTTTAAAACGAAATGATAATGATTAAAGATGGGGAAAAACATTTACAAAAAATTTTAAGAGAAGTGCAAAATATTGTAAATGAAGCTTTACGGATGAATTAAACCGAAATATGAAATTAAAATTGATTCCCTCGGCACATGAGCTCATATCTAATATGAGAAACTTTTTTCAGGTAAGTGATACTAAACTCAACTATTTAAATGAGGAACCGCTGAGAGAGGAGCTATATAGTGCAGATCAAATGGAGCGTTTCGGTAAAACATTGGCAACAAGACATCAATTAAGTAAATCTCCTGCTAAAGATCATCTGCTAAAAAGACTTTCAAACAATGAAGATACTTTACAGGAGGTTCGTAAACTGCTTACAGATTCAATAAAAAAAAATTTTCAACTTTCACCTGCAGGAGAATGGTTAATAGATAATTTTTACTTGATTGAAGAACATATCAGGATAGCTAAAACACATTTCCCAAAAAATTACAGTGAAGATTTACCACAGCTTTTAAATGGTTCATCTGCAGATATCACACGTAGTTATGACATTGTTCTCCAAATAATTTCACACAGTGATGGCAGGATAGATATTGATAGTCTTGGCGGTTTTGTGAAAGCATATCAAACAATTACCAATTTAGAATTGGGCGAATTGTGGTCTATTCCTATTATGCTTCGATTAGCATTAATTGAAAATATAAGGCGTGTATCTGCTCGAATTGCAATTGATAGAGTTGATAAAAATCTTGCCGATTATTGGGCAAAAAAAATGATTGAGACAACTGAAAATGGTCCTAAAAATCTCATACTCGTAATAGCAGATATGGCTCTTTCAAACCCTCCGATTGTGGCTACGTTTGTTTCTGAATTAATTCGTCAGTTGAGAGGAAAAGGTCCAGACTTGGCATTGGTGCTTAACTGGGTTGAACAGCAATTATCTGGTAGTGGATTAACAGGTGCAGAAATGGTAAATGCTGAAAATCAAAAACAGGCTGCAGATCAACTATCTATAAGCAATAGCATTGGTAGTCTTCGTTTACTCGGGACAATTGATTGGCGAGGCTTTGTTGAATCTCATAGTATTGTTGAAAAAATATTATTGCAGGATAATGATGGAATTTATGGGTTAATGGATTTTGCTACACGCGACCGCTATCGTCATGTGGTGGAAAATATTTCAAAGAAAAGTGATTTAAGTGAGGAGGATGTAGCAAACAATGCCATACAATTAATGCATGAGCAAATACCTCTACATGTAAGTGACCAAAGTACAACCCATGTTGGCTACTATTTAATTGGACAAGGATTAGAGCAAACAAAGAAAAAAGTAAAAATGCATGTGTCTGTTATTCAAAAGATACTGCACAGTATTAAAATACGCGCTTTTCCTATCTACTTATTTTTAATTTTATTTATAACAAGTATTATTAGTGTTGCAGTTTATATTGAAGTAGAAACCGAATCAAAAAATATTTGGCTGCTCATTTTAGTTAGTTTTCTTGCATTATTAAGTACAAGCCAGCTTGCTATTTCAGTAGTTAATTTTTTTGTAACCTTATTGGTTAAGCCAAATCTCTTGCCGCGAATGGATTACTCTGCTGGAATACCTGAGTCATCTAGTACAATGGTTGTAATTCCAGCAATGCTTACGAGTGTTACTGAAATAGAAAATTTAATTGAAGCACTTGAGGTAAGATTTTTGGCAAATAGGAAAGAGCATTTATATTTTAGTTTACTAACTGATTTTATAGATGCTCCGCAAGAAACACTTTCTAATGACCAACTACTTTTAAATACTGTTAAAAATGGAATAGAAGCACTAAATAAAAAATATCAAAGAGAAAATAATGATCTATTTTTTCTTTTTCATAGACCTCGAAAATGGAATCAACATGAAAATGTTTGGATGGGATATGAAAGAAAACGAGGCAAGCTTTCAGATTTAAATTCCATATTAAGAGGAAATGCAAAAGAACATTTTTCTTTAATTATAGGTGATCAATCTGTTTTTCTGAAAATAAAATATGTAATTACATTAGATGCTGATACTCAATTGCCGCTTAATTCCGCATGGAACTTAATTGGAACAATGGCACATCCATTGAATCGTGGCTGGTACGACGAAAAAAAGAAACGCGTAACAAAAGGCTATGGCATATTGCAACCAAGGATAACCGTTAGTTTGCCAGACATAACAGGTTCGAGATATACTCGAATGCATGGAAATGAACCTGGCATTGATCCTTACACAAGAGCATCTTCAGACGTTTACCAAGATTTATTTGAAGAGGGCTCCTATATTGGAAAGGGAATTTATGATGTTGATATTTTTCAAAAAGTACTAGATGGACAATTTTTAGAAAACCGAATTCTTAGTCATGATCTTTTAGAAGGATGTTATATACGCTCGGGATTATTAAGTGATGTTCAATTATTTGAGAAATACCCAACTACTTATCCTGCAGATATGAAAATGCGGTTGCGATGGATACGTGGCGACTGGCAGATTTTTTCGTGGATTTTACCATGGGTTAAAGGACCAGAAAAACGCTTACATAAAAATCCCATTTCTGCATTATCGCGTTGGAAAATATTTGATAATATTAGGCGCAGTCTTGTGCCAGTTGCACTTACATTATTATTGTTAATAGCTTGGTTTGTTCTTTCTTCTCCTTTTTTATGGACAGTTGCTGTTTCTGGAATTATTATATTTCCCATATTTGTTACCTCAATTTGGGATACGCTTAGGAAACCCAAAGAGGTTGTACTTATTTACCACATAAAAAATTCGTTACAGAACCTCAAAGACATTACGGGTAAAACACTATTTACTATTATTTGTCTTCCATATGAAGCATTTGCAAATTTATCCGCTATCATACGGACTTTATGGAGAATGATTATTACAAGAAAAAATCTATTAGAATGGAATCCAAGTTCTCATGTAATACATGTAAGTCAAACAAGTTTAAGTTTCTTTTATCTAACTATGTGGATCGAACCTGTACTTACTGTAGTTGTTTTTACACTTTTATCAGTTTTTTCACCCGAAAAATTACCTTCGGCCGCACCTGTTTTGTTATTATGGATCACTGCTCCAATAATTACCTGGTTTGCGAGTAAATCGCTAGAGAAACAGGTTGCAATGCTTACCAGCAATCAAAATATATTTCTTCAAAAACTTGCGAGAAAAACCTGGAGTTTCTTTGAGCGTTTTGTTGTTGCAGAAGACAATTGGTTGCCACCCGATAATTATCAAGAACAACCTGTAGAACAAATTGCTCATCGCACATCTCCTACAAATATTGGCCTCTCGCTATTAGCCAACTTAAGCGCCAGCCAGTTTGGATATATAAATACTAGTCAGTTTATTAAGCGCACTAAGAATACCATAAACACGATGGAAAAAATGGATCGCTATAATGGCCATTTTTATAATTGGTACGATACAGAAACGTTACAACCACTTAATCCAAAATATATTTCTACAGTAGACAGTGGAAACCTTGCAGGTCATTTACTTGTATTAAGACAAGGTTTATTGGAATTGCCTCATCAGAAAATAATAGGTATAAATTTATTCGAGGGTCTACGTGATACTCTTCGAATATTTTCAGATACGATAACTGATAATAATATTGATTTAACAGAACAACTTATATTCGACCTAGATAAAATATGTACTACCTGCTTCACTTCCTTACATGAAATTCAAGAACTCCACGAAGGAGTTGCAAATAAAATTAATCTTTTAGTTGAAAATCCTAGTGAAGATCCGAACAGCGAAACAAGCCGATGGAGGCAACTACTTATTGAACAATCAGAACAAGTAAATCAACATTTTTTAATTTTTACTCCTTGGTTTTTATTGCAGTCTGCTCCTGCTACATTTAAAGAAATAGTAAGTCCAGATGTTAATACTTCATGGAATGAATTATTAAAAATGGCCAAAGAATTGCAGGTTGAAGTGAATAATAAACAAAACAATAATTCTTCAGATGAAGATCATTGGCTAGTAATAATGCAAGCGGCTTTAACCCAAACAATTAATTATACAGTTGAATTAATTACTGCATCATCTAAACTTGCACAACAATGCAATGCTTTAGCCGACATGGAGTGGGGTTTTTTATATGATAAGTCTAGCCATCTTTTTACAATTGGCTATAATGTTCAAGAACACCGCATAGATGCAAGCTATTATGATTTGCTCGCATCGGAAGTAAGGCTTTGCGTTTATGTCTGTATTTCGCAAGGGAAACTTCCAGAAGATAGCTGGTTCGCTTTAGGGCGCTTATTAACTAATGTTGATGGTAGTTCCATACTCTTATCATGGAGTGGTTCCATGTTTGAATACTTAATGCCACTTTTAGTAATGCCTACATATGAAAATACATTGCTAGATGAAACCTGTAAATCAGCAGTAGAATGGCAGATTAAATATGGTAAAAAAACTGGAAGGCCTTGGGGCATTTCTGAATCGGGTTATAACATGATCAATGCAGGTTTCAGCTATCAATATCGTGCATTCGGTGCTCCTGGACTAGGGTTAAAACGAGGACTTGAAGAAGATACGGTAATTGCACCTTATGCATCTGTGTTAGCGTTGATGGTAGCACCTGAAAAAGCTTGTGAAAACCTAGAGTTGCTTCATAAAAAAGGTATAGAAGGAAAGTACGGATTTTATGAAGCGATCGATTATACTCCATCTCGTTTGCAACGTGGTCAATCAAATGCAATTGTTTATTCCTTCATGGCACATCACAATGGTATGAGTTTGTTATCATTGTCCTACCTTCTTAAAGAAAAGCCGATGCAAAAGCTATTTGAATCGGAACCACAGTTTAAGGCAACTTTACTTTTATTACAGGAAAGGATTCCAAAAGCAACTTCCTTTTTTGCTCATACTACCGACATAGCCGATATTAATTATACAGCAACTGGACAAGCAACCAGGATACTCAACACGCCTTACACATCTATACCTGAAGTGCAATTATTATCTAATGGAAATTATCACTTGATGATAAGTAATTCAGGCGGTGGATACAATCGATGGAAAGATATGGCCATTACTCGTTGGCATGAAGATGTTACCTGTGATAACAGCGGTACATTTTGTTATATCCGTGATGTAGAAAGCGATACCTTTTGGTCCAATACTAATCAACCCACACTTAAAAAAACAGAAAAATATGAAGTAGTTTATTCGCAAGGACGCGTAGATTTTCATATAACTAAAAATGAAATAGATGTTCATACAGAAATTGTTGTTTCTCCTGAAGACGATATAGAAATGCGAAGAATGCATGTTACAAACTGTTCTGGAATTCGCAAAACACTTGAGTTTACTAGTTATGCAGAAGTTGTATTGGCTTCTGCCGCATCGGATTTAATAGCTCCAGCTTTTAGTAATCTTTTTGTACAAACAGAAATTATTGAGCATCAAAATACGATCATTTGTACTCGCAGGCCTCGATCTGAAGATGAACAATCTCCGTGGATGTTCCATTTAATGGCAACAGAGGGAAAAGTTGCTGAAGAGATATCTTTCGAAACAGACAGGATGGCATTTATTGGTCATGGTAATTCGATAATGAATCCGCAAGCCATGAATAAGCCTGGTAAACTCAGCGGTAGCCAAGGATCTGTGTTAGATCCGATTGTTGCTATCCGTTTTCGAATAACCCTTGAGCCCGAACAAACAAGATCTGTTAATATGGTTACAGGTATTGCTAAAACTAAGGAAATTTGTCAGGGATTAATAAATAGATACCAGGATAATAAATCTCATAAAGACCGTGTGTTTGAAATGGCCTGGACGCACAGTCAGGTATTGCTTCGGCAATTAAATGCTTCCGAAGCGGATGCGCAATTATACGGACGTTTGGCTGGTTCAATTCTATATGCTAATGCTTCGTTTCGTGCCGATTCTTCCATTCTCATCAACAACCAGCGGCAACAATCTGGTTTATGGGCCTATGCTATTTCAGGTGATTTACCCATTGTTCTTTTAAAAGTTGAGATGCAGGAAAATATACAATTGGTAAAGCAAATGGTTCAGGCGCATGCTTATTGGCGACTGAAAGGGCTAGTGGTAGACCTTGTAATTTGGAATGAAGAGCATAACGGTTATAGGCAAGATTTTCAAATTGAAATACAAGCGCTTATTCCAACAGAAATGAATGGTACAAAAGGAGGTATTTTTATAAGAGCATCAGACCAGATCTCAAATGAAGACCGTATTTTATTTCAATCTGTGGCACGAGTTATCATTACTGATAGTGGCGGAACATTAGCAGATCAAGTAAATAAGAAAGAGCTTGCAAAAGTTACCATTCCTTATATCGTCAGAAATCAGACTTATCCAATTTCTATAACGTCAATTACTCAGCCAAAAGATCTTATATTTTTTAATGAGTTAGGTGGTTTTTCACAGGATGGAAAAGAATATATTATCATAACAGATAACAATAAAAAGACGCCTGCTCCATGGGTAAATGTAATTGCGAATCCAAATTTCGGAACAGTTATTTCAGAAAGTGGGTCGGCGTATACATGGACTGAAAATGCTCATGAACTGAG
Organism: Sediminibacterium sp.; assembly: GCA_046593815.1. Taxonomy (GTDB): domain Bacteria; phylum Bacteroidota; class Bacteroidia; order Chitinophagales; family Chitinophagaceae; genus Sediminibacterium. The sequence goes on from JBKJQV010000288.1 coordinate 25,008, forward strand.
GCTTACATCGTGGAGTAATGATCCTGTAACAGATGCAAGTGGAGAGGCATTTTATATAAGGGATGAAGAGAGCGGCCATTTTTGGTCAACTTCAATGCTCCCCTCAGGTGGTAAGTCAAATTATATTACTCGTCATGGATTTGGTTATAGTGTTTTTGAACATATTGAAGATGGAATTTATTCAGAAATGACCGTGTATGTTGATTTGGTGTCGGCTGTTAAATTCATTGTTATCAAATTAAAGAATAATTCAGGAAGATCAAGAAACCTTTCTGCAACAGGTTATATTGAGTGGGTATTAGGCGATAACAGAACGAAAACTGCCATGCATATTCATACTGAGATTGATCCGGATAGCGGTGCTTTACTTGCAAGAAATAATTATAATACTGAGTTTAACCATAGGGTGGCATTTTTTGATGTTGATTATTTGAAAAAAACGTACACAGGGGATCGAACAGAATTTATTGGCCGTAACGGCAGTTTGCAGAAACCCGAAGCAATGTATCGTTTAAAGCTTTCCGGAAAAATCGGCCTTGCACTAGACCCATGTGCTGCAATTCAGGTCCCCTTTTTTATGGCAGAAGAAGAAGAACAAATAATTATTTTTAGGCTTGGTGCAGGTAAAGATTTAAATGAAGCAAGTTATATAGCCAAAAAGTTCAGGGGAATGGAAATGGCAACAGAAGCATTAGAAAAAGTAAAAAAATATTGGAAAGAAACCATTGGTGCTTTGCAGGTTGAAACTCCTGATACTGCAATCAATATAATTACTAACGGATGGCTAACTTATCAAACTCTTTCATCTCGATTGTGGGGGCGAAGTGGATTTTATCAGTCTGGAGGAGCATATGGTTTCAGGGATCAATTACAGGATGTGATGTCTTTACTTCATATAAAACCTGAACTTGCTCGCGAACAAATTTTGCTATCTGCATCACGTCAATTTAAAGAAGGCGATGTACAACATTGGTGGCATCCGCCGGTTGGTAGAGGAGTGCGAACACGCATATCAGACGATTATCTTTGGTTGCCATTTGTTACAGCATATTATTGTAAAACTACAGGGGATACTGGTGTGCTTGATGAGCCTGTTAATTTCATTGAGGGGCGTTTGATAAATGCTGGAGAAGAATCTTATTTTGACCTTCCTGTTGATTCTCAAATATCTGCTACACTTTATGAACATTGTGTAAGGGCAATTAAACATGGGCTCATTTTTGGAGTACATGGTTTGCCGTTAATTGGCGCTGGAGACTGGAATGATGGATTTGATAAAGTTGGGCAACATGGCAAAGGTGAAAGCGTTTGGCTCGCATTTTTTCTTTATGATATATTAAACAATTTTGGAGAAACTGCAGGTATATATAATGACTTAAAGTTTTCGGATAAATGCAAAAAAGAAGCTTTAAAACTAAAAGCTAACATTGATAAAAGTGCTTGGGATGGTGAATGGTATAATCGTGCTTGGTTTGATGATGGAACACCACTTGGATCAAAAAATAACGATGAATGTAAGATTGATTCTATTTCCCAAAGTTGGTCAGTATTATCTGGCGGAGGGAATACAAATTTAATTCCCACAGCAATGGAATCAGCGTATAAAAATTTGGTACAAAAGGAGGTTGGCATTATTCAATTGTTGGAGCCAGCATTCGACAAGTCTGTTCTAAATCCAGGTTACATAAAAGGATATGTACCTGGCGTAAGAGAAAATGGCGGCCAATATACACACGCTGCTGTATGGATGATTATGGCATTTGCAAAGTTAGGAAATCATGAACGAGTATGGGAATTATTAAACATGATCAATCCTATTAATCACGGTAAAACTGCAGCCGAAATTGCCATCTACAAAGTAGAACCCTATGTGCTTGCTGCTGACGTTTATTCACGCTCGCCACATGCTGGGCGTGGCGGATGGACTTGGTATACTGGTTCTGCTGGTTGGTTATATCGTTTAATTACAGAATCTTTTCTTGGCTTACAACTCGAAGGAAATAAATTAAAAATTACACCTTGCGTTCCGAAAGAGTGGGACTCATTTAAAGTGCACTATCGGTATAAAAGTACAGTTTATCATATTAAAGTTATGCGAATCCTAGAAGGTGAAAAAATTACAACTACAGTTGATGGAGTAGTGCAAGTAGAAAATTTTATTATGCTATTAGATGATAGGGCTGAACATGATGTACTTGTTGTGGCTAATAATTAGTCATATTCTTTATTATAGTATATTTATTATCTAATAAAATTCAAATTGGGGTATCACTAAAAAATAGCTATGCAAAATAGTATTACAACAAAACTTGCATTAGCTTTTAAAGAAGAATTTAATAGTATACTAGACCCTTTAATTTTTCTTTCACCTGGTCGTGTAAATATTATTGGTGAACATACCGATTATAATGATGGTTTTGTATTGCCAGCTGCTATTGATAAAGCAGCTTATATTGCCATAGCATTAAGAGATGATGATCAAATACATTTAATGGCATTAGATCTTAATGAAACTTTTTCAATATCAATTAATGATCTAAGACCTATAGGCGATAGAAGCTGGCCAAATTATATACTTGGAGTAGTTGCTCAGTATGCTAAAAAAAATATCCCACTAAAAGGATTTAATGCAATCCTCACCAGCGATGTGCCAATTGGAGCTGGCCTTTCATCATCTGCAGCGTTAGAATGCGCTACTGTGTTTGCGCTAAATGAATTGTTGCAAACCAATCTCAACAAAATTGAAATGATACAAATGGCACAAAATGCCGAACACGAATATGCAAGTGTCCTATGTGGCATTATGGACCAGTTTGCTTCTGTAATGGGAAAAAAAGATTATGTTATAAAATTAGATTGCCGATCATTGGAATATGAGTATGTGCCTTTTAAATTAGATGGCATTAAAATCTTGCTGCTTAATACAAATGTTAAACATTCACTAGCATCGTCTGAATACAATACCCGACGACAAGAGTGTGAACAAGCAGTAGCTTGGATTCAAGAATATATGCCCGAAGTAAATTCTTTAAGGGATGCCTCAAAAGAGATGTTAGATAAATATGTATTACCAAAAAATAAATTAATTCATCAACGAAGTCTATTTATTGTTGAAGAGATCAATCGATTACAAGAAGGGTGTATAGATTTAATAAATGGTAATATCAAAGCGCTTGGAAAAAAAATGTTTGCTACACATGATGGCTTAACCAATATGTATGGGGTGAGTTGTAAAGAGCTAGATTATTTAGTTGATTTTGTAAGAAACAACGAAACTGTTATTGGTGCCAGAATGATGGGTGGTGGATTTGGCGGCTGTACTATAAATCTGGTTAGAGAAGGAGCTGTTGAGGAGCTATTGAGTAAAATAAAACCAGCTTATGAAGCAGCTACGGGACTGCAATTAGATTATTATATCGCTTCGATAGAAGACGGGACAAGAAAAATAAATTAAAATATGTTTAACTTCAAAGCGCTTAACAAAAATTATTATTTATAAAGTAATTTCATTCAAGTTTACATTAATCATGTTATATCGATATTCTCTTTTGTTGAATTGCACTATTTTATTATTAAATGCTTGTACAAATAATACAGAAACAACAAAAGAAAATTCTAGTCAATTTGATTCTACCAAAACGCTAGACTCATTTGTAGTTAAAAACTGGAGAGTTAGTAATGCCATTTCTTGTACCAATGAAATGCTACCTGGGGATAGTAATTTGTATATAAATGGAGGGGCAAAAGAATTTCTTCCAACTGTATTTAATAAAATTTTAGAAAAAGCAACATTACCTATAGGAATGGTTTTTATTCCTGGAGGCGAGTTTAGTATGGGGGCACCAAATCCAATAGGGATAAAAGATGGCGGTAAAGCAGCAATGGAAGATTGCCGCCCAATACATCGTGTAAAACTGAATGCCTTTTATATGGATGAGCATGAAGTAACCAATGCAGAATTTGCTGCATTTGTAAAAAGTACAGGATATAAAACAATTGCAGAACAAACGCCAACTAAAGCTGAATTTCCTGATGCACCAGCAGATATGTTAATTGCAGGGTCAGTAGTTTTTACACCGCCAGATCAACCAGTATCATTAGATAATTATTTGCAATGGTGGCAATATGTAAAAGCAGCAAACTGGCATCAACCTCTAGGAGAAGGAAGTTCTATTATTGGGAAAGACAATATTCCTGTTGTACATATCGCATGGGAAGATGCCGTTGCTTTTACTAAATGGGCTGGGAAAAGATTACCTACTGAAGCTGAATGGGAATTTGCTGC
>JBKJQV010000295.1:0-9204 GCA_046593815.1 Sediminibacterium sp.
ATTAGCTAGAACAATGGTTGATGTTATTATTAATCATGATTTAGATTTATTACATGTGCATTATGCCATTCCGCACGCATCAGCCGCTTATATGGCAAAGCAAATTGTAAAACAAAAAAATGGCAGAAATATTCCAGTAATAACTACACTCCATGGAACTGATATTACCCTTGTAGGAAAAGATAAAACTTATGAACCAGTAGTTACATTTTCTATTAATCAAAGTGATGCAATTACTGCAGTTTCTAAAAATTTACGAGATGAAACTTATAAATTTTTTGCAATTGAAAAGGAAATAGAAGTAATATATAATTTTGTTGATGTTGCCCGATTCAACAAAAAACCGATTGATGCTTTTAGAAAAGTAATTGCACCAAAAGGAGAAAAAATATTAATGCATGCATCCAATTTTAGAAAAGTAAAAAGAGTTACCGATGTAATAGAAATTTTTGCAGCAGTGCAAAAAACGGTGCCTTCTAAATTATTAATGGTAGGCGATGGGCCCGAAAGACCAGTCTGTGAAGAACTTGCAAGGGAATTAGGAGTAGATGAAAACATTCGCTTTTTGGGGAAACAAGAACAAATGGAAGACATATTAGCCGTGAGTGATGTTTTTATATTACCATCTGAATACGAAAGTTTTGGCTTAGCTGCCTTAGAAGCAATGGCTGCAAGATCTGTTGTAATTAGCACCAATGCTGGTGGTTTAAGCGAAATAAATATTCATGGCAAAACTGGCTATATGGCTAATGTTGGTGATGTAAATGCAATGAGTAAATATGCAATTGATTTACTTAAAGATGAAACATTACTGGAGACGATGAAAGAAGCTGCATATCAGCAAGCACTTTTATTCGATATTAAAAATATCATTCCAATTTACGAAGCACTTTATGGAAGATTTTGCAGAATGGAATGTTAAATACTTTCAATAATTATTAAACACATTTCTTTTAATTGTTCTTCTGTAATAATTAATGGTGGTGCAATTCTTAATCTATCTGGCGCAAATAAAAACCAATCGGTAATAAGTCCATTTTCTACGCATCGATGAATTATAGACTGTGCTTTTTCGGCTGTTTCAAACTGTAGCGACATCCACAGCCCACAATAATTGCGAGAAATAATTGCTGGGTGATTTAAATGATCTAATAAAAATTGCTGATTCTTTTTTACTCTGCTCATATAATCTCCTTCTAATAAAACTTCTAAAGCAGCTTTGCCTGCAGCGCAAGAAACCGGATGCCCTCCAAAAGTAGTAATATGTCCTAGTACCGGATCATGAGTAAGCGTACTCATCAACTTTGTGCTAGCAATAAAAGCGCCCAATGGCATGCCGCCGCCCAAGGCTTTACCTAATAATAAAATATCAGGCACCACATCAAATTGTTCAAACGCCCATAATGAACCTGTTCTTCCAAATCCTGCTTGAATTTCATCAAAAATGAGCAAAGCACAATTTTCATTGCATTTTTGCCGAATAGCTTTTAACCAGTTTTTATTTGGAACGGAAATTCCGCTCTCTGCTTGTACTGTTTCTATAATTACACAAGCCGTATTTTTATCAATAGCCAATAAAATATCATCACTTCCATAATCAACATGATGAATATCTGGCAACAATGGACGAAATGCATTTTTCCAATACTCATCACCCATTAAACTTAAAGAGCCTTGAGTACTTCCATGATATGCATTATTGCATGCAATAATTTTTGTTCTTTTGGTTACCCTTTTTGCCAATTTCATGGCACCTTCAGTTGCTTCAGAACCACTGCTGGTAAAATAAACGCAATTTAAATTGTCGGGTAAATTTTCTGCTAATAAGCTTGCATAGGCTACTTGTGGTGTTTCAATAAATTCTCCATAAACAATTACATGCATATAAGTTGCAGCTTGATCCTGCACTGCTTTAATTACTTTAGTATTACTATGACCAATATTACAAACGCTAAAACCAGCTATCCCATCAATATATTTTTTTCCGTTTTTATCCCACAAATAAATTCCTTCCGCACGCTCCATTTCAATTCCAATAGGCTTTGGTGAGGTTTGTGCAATATGTGATAAAAATAGTTGCCGATTATTCATTGGGCTAAGATAATATAGTTAAGGGATACGGGTGACGAGTTCAAGGGAGATTGATTTATAATGAATGTATAGTTCATGAACCTACTTATTTACATTTCTAGCTATCTACATATTTCCCTAATTTCACATCATAACTCATAACTTATAATTCATAACTCATAATTCATAATTAAACCTATGGCTACCATTCTTCCTGTACTTGGCAAACACCCTCAAATGGGCTCCGACTGTTTTATTGCACCAAATGCAACTATTGTTGGTGATGTAATTATGGGTGATGAATGCAGTATTTGGTTTAATGCAGTTATAAGAGGCGACGTTCATTATATTAAAATGGGCAATAAAGTAAACGTACAGGATGGAGCAGTGATTCATTGTACCTATGAAAAAAATCCAACTAATATTGGCAATAATGTTTCTATAGGTCACAATGCTTTGGTTCATGGATGCACTGTGCACGACAATGTACTTATTGGAATGGGCTCAATTGTAATGGACAGATGTGTGATCCATTCTAATTCTATTATTGCAGCAGGAGCAGTACTTTTAGAAGGAACTGTTGTTGAAGAAGGGAGTATTTATGCAGGAGTACCAGCTAAAAAAGTAAAAGATGTATCACCTTCAATGATTCATGGAGAGATCAACCGTATTTCAGATAATTATGTAAAATATGCTTCTTGGTTTAGTGATTATAACCACAATTTCATAAAATAACTGCACTTTATTTTCGTTTTAAAAATAGTAACTTTAACGTTCCAATGAAAAAAGGCTTTTTTATATATTGTATTTTATTACTATTTCTTAGTTCTTGTAAACTATTAGGTATTGGCGGAAAATCTGGATCTAAAACGGCCAAACAAGATAGTGGATGCCCTTCTGATGGAAGAAATGTAGGAGCAGAAAAATTATTATCAGATAATAATAAAGTTAAAAAAGCACCGAAATATGCGAAAGATAAAACACTAATTTATCAATAACTTTTATCTTCCATTGTATCTAATATTGTAAGGTAACTTACATACCTCTCTTCTGAAACTTTTCCAATTCCAACTTCTTTTTTAACAGCACAACCAGGTTCATTAATGTGCATACAATTATTAAACTGACAATTTACAAGCAGTTTGCACATCTCTGGAAAATAATGCGACAATTCTTTTTTGGTAATATCAACCAATCCAAATTCTCGAACTCCAGGCGTATCAATAACTTGAGAAGTATCATCCAAATCAAACATTTCAGCAAATGTGGTAGTATGTAAACCTTTGCCACTCCATTCACTTACCGACTGAGTTCTTAAATTAAATTGAGGAAATAAATAATTAATTAATGTAGATTTTCCAACTCCACTATGCCCACTTAATAAAGTGGATTTACTTGCTAACAAAGTTTGAACTTCGTCTAATCCTTTTTTTGTTTCAACTGAAGTAAGTATTACTTTATATCCAATACTAGAATAGATTTCATTTAATTGTTCAAATTTTTCAAGTTCTTTTTTGCCATAGAGATCTGCTTTATTAAAAACAATAATGGCTGGAATATGATGCGATTCGCAGGAAACTAAAAATCGATCGATGAATCCTTGAGAAGTTCTTGGCTCTTTTAATGTAGCAAATAATATACTCTGATCTAAATTTGAAGCTATAATATGGTGCAGGTGTTTATTATGAGGAGAAACTCTGGCAACATAGTTATTCCTTTCATATATTTCTTCAATAATTGCACTCTCTTCGGCAATATCTTCAACAACTATTTCAACAAAATCTCCAACAGCAATTGGATTAGTAGAAGTAATACCATCAATCTTAAAAATGCCTTTTGCCCTTGCATTATAAAGCCTACCATCTGCCCCTTTTGCAATATACCAGCTACCAGTTGATTTATATATTTGTGATTTCACGCTTTGCGAAGATAGGGCTCTTGATAATTTTTACTAAATATTAACCTGTTTAACAGCTCCTATGACCTCGAACCATTAAAATCAGTCTGTAAAATGAATATCTTTGCACAATGGGAAAATATGCACATGACCAAATAGTGCCGTTTAAGGAAAGTGAATTATCAAAAAAAGAACAAGTTGCCGATATGTTTAACAATATCGCATTTAGATACGATTTTTTAAATCGTTTTTTAAGTGCGGGAATTGATGTAAGCTGGCGAAAGAAAGCCATTAATGAACTTAAGTTATTAAACCCTTCTTTAGTGCTCGACGTAGCTACTGGCACAGCAGATGTTGCATTGCTTACTTATAAGATGTTGGGCACAAAAAAAATAATTGGAATTGATATCTCAGATGGAATGTTGGAAATAGGAAGAAAGAAAATAAGTGAAAAGAGTTTAAACGAGCATATTAAACTATTCAATGGTAATAGTGAACAGCTTAGTTTTGAAGACAATCATTTCGATGGAATAACCGTTGCTTTTGGTGTTCGAAATTTTCAACATCTTGAAAAAGGCTTGAGTGAAATGTTACGAGTATTAAAGTCTGGCGGGAAAATGGTAATTCTAGAATTTTCTAAACCAACTACAATTGGAATAAGTCAATTTTATCAACTTTATATGAATTTTATCACTCCAAGTATTGGCAAACTATTCTCAAAAAACAAAGAAGCATATCAATATTTAAACGATAGCGTACAAGCATTTCCTGAAGGAGACACCTTTTTAAAAATTATGAATGAAGTAGGATTTACACAAACTTATTTGAAAAAGCTTAGTTTCGGAATATGCACTATTTATTGCGGAAGCAAATAGTTCTCCTGTTTTTGTTCCTTATTGGGATCATAGGTAATTCTTATGCCCAAAAAGAACTCTACCGTATGAATAGGGAAGATCAGCTTTATTATTTTGGTATAACTCTTGGTTATAATTCTTCTTATTTATCGGCTTCAAAGTCGAATAGATTCATTCAAAATAATGATACAATTCTTGTTGCAGAACCCGGATCTAGCGGTGGTATTACCATGGGACTCCTTGCCACTGCTAGGCTGAGCAATCATTTTCAGGTTAGAATAAACCCTCAACTAATTATAGGCGGTGCTCGATCTATTCGATATGTATTAGGACAAACTTTACCAGGTGAAGGAACAAATCAATTACAAAGTTTGCCTTCTACCTTAGTTAGTTTTCCTTTTCAAATAAAATTTAATTCAGATAGAATTGGCAACTTCAGAACATATATTTTAACTGGAATAAAATATGATATTGATCTTTCAAGTAATTCTACAGCTAGAAATGCAGAGGATCTTGTAAAATTAAAAAGAAGTGATTTTGGTTTGGAATTAGGAATTGGATTTAATTTCTATCTGCCTTTCGTTACGGTATCTCCAGAAATTAAAGTGAGCTATGGCTTAAGTAATATTCATCAATTAGATCCTAATTTAAAATATTCTAATGTGCTTGATAAAATACAATCAAGAATGATTGTATTTTCTATACATTTAGAAGATTAGAATATAAACTCTCTTCTTGCCATATTCCATCTAATCCCACCACTAATAATGGTTGCAGTAGGTAAAACTCCATTAAGTTGAGTTTTATAACTTCTTTGATTTAATGTAAAATCAATAAATAAATTTTCAGCTATTTCATATGATGCTTGAAATGTAAGTAATAAACAATTAGCTAAATTTCCACTACCTACTTCTAAATTTTCACTTCTTAATCTAGTAGTATAAGACCTCAAAGGATTTGCTCCTAAATTAAACCCTAAAGAATCTAACCCTTGTTTGAAGTAAACTGCCCTAGCATTTAAGTATAACCTTTTTAATGGTTGAGCCTTTATTACACCAATATACTCTTGAAAATTAGCACCCAATGCATGTGCAAATGGCTGGTTGTATTGCGTCCAATTACTGGTACTGTCTAAATGCGAGTAAGTAAATGGCCTAACCCTATTGGTTTCTAATTGTAAGTCAACATTCTTAATGCCAAAAACATCTACATATTTTAAGCCAAATTGATAAGCATATTTATTTTGCCAGTTTTTTTGATTATTAAAAAACTGCTTATTTATAAATTCATCAAAATTCATTTGTCCATAAAACTGTACCTTATGAGCAATATTAGCTTTAAAATCCAGTCCTAGCATTGTATTATCCGGGCTACCAATTTGCTGTTGACCTGGTGCTAAAAACAAAATTGGATTGAGGTACATAAAATCAAAATGATCGCCTCTACCAAACATTACTGCATCAAATATTCCTAGATTTAACCATTTAGTTGCATTGATGCTTAAATGATTCATTCTAAAATATTTCCTTGGAAGATTTACTCCACCATTTGCAATAAGTTGATTTGGTCTAATTAATTCCATGAAAAGGTTTTCATAGTTTAATTTCCAAATTCTAGTATTTACTTTAAGAAATAAGCCTGTATTACTAAAATCACTTAAAAATGTACTTCTTAAACCATTACCAATAAAATTACGGTCATACCCAAATTGCATATCTATAAATTTGGCCACTTTCCAACTTACTGAACCCCTCACTTCTGTGTAATCATATCCATCGATAACTCCAAGCGGTTTGTAAAAACCTTGACCCGGTATAGCTTTAAATTGCTTTACCCAATTTTGAACATAAAGTGGATCGCGTTCTTGCGTATCAGTAAAATACAAATCAAATCCAACTTTATCTGCAATTCTTCCTCTTAATGAAACCCCACGAGTATTTTGATAAATTGGTAAACTGTATCCATTTTCTTGTCCATATTGAATATTTAAAAGTGGATTTACCTGTAGATAAAAATCTTTAGTATTAATTTCGAATAAATTGCCTTTTGAATGAAAAAAATCATGAAACATATTTTGTGGCTTCTTCAAATCTTCTCTAATAGTCCATTCAGCGTTATTTACTAAAAAACGCTCCATATTGTATTTGTCTACTTTACTTAATCGATCCGACAAATTTTGATCAGTAAAACTTAAGCTATCAATATATTCAACCTGCTTTGCATATAGCTTACGGCTATAAGGTTTTACATGCGAAAAATATAAATCTGGATGCTTTGTTTTAATTTCAAGCCGATCAATTAATATATACTCTTTTGAACCTATTGGAATATAGGTAGATTGAGCACTTCCAATAAAAGGAAGGAAAAACAAATAGAGGGTGAAAAGAGATTTTATAACTTGCATCATATTCAATTAAAGATTCAAATAAAAGCAAAAATGCAGCATACTATTATTAAAGATACGTGCATCATCAATGAAGGGCAACAAATTTATGGCGACCTTTTAATAAAAAATGATCGGATTGAAAAAATTGGCGGAAATATTGATTTGAAAGCAAGGGCAAATGAAATTATAGGAACCGACCAATTTGTATTGCCAGGCGTTATCGACGATCAGGTACATTTTAGAGAACCTGGCTATCCGCAAAAAGCTACTATTTATTCAGAAGCAAGAGCTGCAGTTGCAGGTGGTACTACAAGCTTTATGGAAATGCCCAACACCAATCCACCAGCTTTTACAATTGAGCTATTAGAAGAAAAATATGCAAGGGCAAAAGAGTGTTCATTGGCCAACTATTCTTTTTTCATGGGTACATCTAATGATAATTTAGAAGAAATTCTACAAGCAAATAAGCTTAAATCAACAATTTGTGGCTTAAAAATATTTATGGGTTCTTCTACTGGCAACTTATTAGTTGACAATCCTTTAGTTTTAGAAAAAGTTTTTGGTAGTTCAGAATTACTAATAGCAACCCATTGTGAAGATGAAGCTATGTTTCGACAAAATTTTGCAGACCTCAAAAGGGTTAAGCAAAATCTAGAACCATCCGATCATCCTATAATTAGAAATGAAGAAGTTTGTTTCGAATCTTCTTTTAAAGCTATTCAATATGCTAAAAGAAATGGAAGCAGGTTACATATTTTGCATATTACTACTGAAAAAGAACTGCAGCTTTTTACGAATATGATCCCTTTAAAAGACAAGCGAATTACTGCTGAAGTTTGTGTGCATCACTTGCATTTTACTTCAGATGATTATGAGAAACTAGGTAATCAAATTAAATGCAATCCTGCAATTAAAGCTCCATCCAACAAGGAGGCATTGTGGAAAGCATTATTAGACGATCGTTTAGATATAATAGCTACAGACCATGCTCCTCATACATGGGAAGAAAAACAAGAAAGTTATGAGCATGCGCATGCAGGATTACCATTGGTTCAACATAGTCTGCAATTAATGTTACATTATGTAAGAGAAGGTAGAATTTCTATGGAGCAACTAGTACAAAAAATGAGTCATGCAGTTGCTGAATGCTTTCAAATAAGTAATCGTGGATATATTCGTGAAGGGTATTTTGCTGATTTGGTAATGGTAAACATGAATAACCCTTGTACTATTTCAAAGGATAATATATTATATAAATGTGGTTGGAGTCCATTAGAAGGATTTGTTTCTCCAGCAACAATAGAAAATACTTTTGTAAATGGGCGTTTAGTTTATGGAAATGGGAACTTTGATGAATCAAAGTTTGGAGAAAGACTTTCATTTAATAGGGAATAATTAATTTATGCAAGTAGATAAAGTAACGCAGAATGATCTAGCCATTTTTCATTCAGATGAAGAACAATCAGTTTTTCATCATCTCAATCATACTTTAACCAATGGAGGTAGGCAATATCTTCGTTATTTACTAGACAATCCATTGTCCTCAATCAATAAAATTATTGATACGCAAAAAACCATTCAACACCTCAAAAAGATAATTGATCAATGGCCAATTAGTCCAACCAATGGCACCATAATGGTATTAGAAAAATTTTATGAATCTCCAATAGATAGTTACCCTAAAATACCAGAAACATTCAATAGTTTTTGGTACCGATTTTTTCATCAATCAGATTATTCTTTAACACTATTTACCATTCAGCACTCTATAGATTTTTTTCAAGGAATGAAAAAAATTGTTGACTTAACTAACAATATAGAAAGCAAAGGCGAACTGTATAATATATCGGAAAAGATCAGTCATCTCCTAAATAAGGCCATTATACAGGAGATGATTCAAAAAAATAAAAATAAAATTCAACCAGCTGATGTTTTAACTTATGCTAATTTTATTAAGCATCGATATAAATCTGATGTTTTTGAGTTAATTCATTTAT
>JBKJQV010000063.1:0-2828 GCA_046593815.1 Sediminibacterium sp.
AAATCATCTGATTTGTATTTAGTACCAACAAAATAGGCAGTGCCTTTTTTAAATGGATCTGTTTCAACACAATTCCACATCATCCACTTACCAGCTTCAGGAGGTGTTACGTTTTCCCAGTTCTTACCACCGTCTTTACTTACACTAATAACTCCATCATCACTACCAGTCCATAATAAATCTTTCTCTAAACTTGATTCTGTTGCCGTAAATATGGTACAATAATATTCTACAGAAGTATTGTCTTTGGTAATTGGACCACCACTAGATGCTTGTTTGGATTTATCTTTGGTAGTTAAATCAGGACTAATTGTTTGCCAACTTTGACCCTCATTTTCTGTTGCAAATAAGTGGTTACCACCAGCATATAATTTTTTAGGATTATGTGGAGAAAAGAAGAAAGGAAAGTTCCATTGGAAGCGATACTTCTGCACATCGGCACCAGCACCCATTGGATTATCGGGCCAAACATTAATAGCACGAGATTCTCCAGTTCTGTGATCTCTTCTTTCTAATAAACCACCATAGTTGCCACCATAAACAATATCAGGATTTAGTGGATCTGCCATAACATATCCACTCTCTGCTCCAGCTGTTACCTCCCAATCGCGTTCTGTAATTCCTGCACCAGATGTTCTACTTTTAATTCTAAGCGTGGTATTATCTTGTTGAGCACCATAAATTCTATAAGGAACTGAATTATCGGTTGATACGCGATAAAACTGTGCAGTTGGCTGATTCATCAGCGAACTCCAATTTTTTCCACCATCAAAGCTCGTTTGTGCTCCGCCATCATCAGCAACAATCATTCTATTGCCATCTTCTGGATCTATCCAAAGATCGTGGTGATCTCCATGCGGAGGAGCTGTATTAGAAGCCTGAAAAGTAGTGCCTCCATCTCTACTAACCATAAATTGAACATTCGGACAATACACCAAATTTTCATTCTTAGGATCTATAAAAATTTTAGTATAATACCATGCACGTTGTCTAATATTATTATCGCTACAGGTTAAAGTCCATGTTTCACCAGCATCTGCGCTAACATATAATCCACCATCTTTATTTTCAACTAAAGCAAAAATTTTATCAGTATTTGATGGAGCAACAGCAACACCAACAATACCCCAAACACCTTTTGGTAATCCTTTTTTATTGCTTATAGATGACCATGTTTCTCCACCATCAATACTTTTGTACATGCCACTTCCATCACCTCCACTTTCCATACTATAGGGTGTTCTAATAACCCTCCACATGCCTGCATAAAATACAGAAGGATTTCCTGGCTCCATTACTAAATCGGAGCAACCAGTTTGATTATTAATGTACAAAGTTTTTTTCCAAGATTTTCCTCCGTCGGTTGTTTTATAAACACCACGTTCTTCATTTGGTCCGAATAAGTGGCCCATTACTGCAACCCAGACAGTATTTGGATCGCGAGGGTGAACAACAATTCTAATAATATGTCGCCCATCTTTTAAACCAAGATTACGCCAAGTTCTTCCGGCATCATCACTTCTCCAAATACCACCTAAGCCTTCGGCAACATTTCCACGCATAGAATTTTCGCCTTCTCCAACATATACTATACTTTCATCACTAGGAGCAACCGCTATAGCACCCATTGTGCCACCAAAATATTTATCTGAAATGTTTTTCCAATTACTTCCGCCATCGGTTGTTTTAAAAACACCGCCGCCGGTTCCACCAAAATAAAAAGTGGTTTTGTTCTTGTAGCTTCCTGTAACTGCTGCAGATCTCCCCCCCCTAAACGGTCCGATAGAGCGGTATTTAACTTTTGAAATCAGCGAAGCATCATTACTAGCTTCTTTAACTAATGGTGGAACAGTTGTTGATTTACCTTTTTTCTGTGCAATAACAGACAATGATCCAGCAACAGTTAATAAGATGAAAATTATTTTTCTCATGGCAACATTCAATTAGGGGAGTAATTTACTCAATTGAATGTATATAGCAAAATAGATATGATAAATGAACTATTTTATTTTATACCATTTAGCATCTATTCCTTCATTCACTTTAATGGTAGTATTCTCTACTTGTGTTTCAACAGGACCAAGATTTATGGTGTATTTTAAAGGATATTTAATGCCTTTAATATCTTGATATTCTTTATAAAATACTTCGGCTTTCATATTTTTATTAGACCCACTTCCAAACATTTTCATCATAGCTCCAAATCCTGTAAGATTTGCAGCCATTTCGCCAGTAGCTTCTACTTTATTAACTAGACCAGTATTATTATCAAAATAGTACAGAAGAGATTGACCTGTTTTAAGCGTTAATTTAATTTTTGTACTAGGTACTTTATTAATTTTTTCAGTACCAACTATTTCAGCAGAATGTCCCTTTTGGGCATAATTAATCAATTCAGCAAAGGCACCAGCACAATCCAATTCATATTGTTGAGAAGATAATTCATTTGTATTCATTTTGGTTATACTGGCTGGTGTTCCTTGCATATCTCCAAAGCCTCTTATTGCAGGTAAAAAAACATATCCAGCTGTATCAGTAACAATTGTATAAGTATCGCCCATACCCATTATTCCGCCTAATTGGCGTCGAAATAATTTACCTTGCTCTTTTAAAATAGTAATAGGCAATTCAATTTCTTGTCCCATTACTCCCATTTTAACTGTACCCATTACTTCTAATTGCTTTACATCTAACAATTTTTCTTTACCTCCAGCAGCTACTTCATATTTTGCCAAAACAGCTTCAGCAGTTTGGGCATTTAGTATTTGAGCCAAAAAAAACAGAAAGGTACATACAATGGTTTGCTTCATATAATCAGTTTATCTTTA
>JBKJQV010000127.1:0-18702 GCA_046593815.1 Sediminibacterium sp.
TGTCTCTATCTAGTACCATGCTTCCTGTGCCTTCTAAAAAAAGCGATTTGCTTTCAAAGTCTGTAAAATCAATTGTTTGATTAACAATAAATTTATTGTTAATAATATCTATAACTGATTGCTTTCTTTCTAGCCTTCTGTTAAGGGCAAACATTGGATATAAACATATACTTCCATCTGCATGAAATGATATCCAATTATTTGGGAAAATTGAATCTGGCGTGTGTGGCTCTAATGTGTCTTTTACAACGGTTACGTCTATTCCATTAGTTCTAAGTGTAGAAATAAATTGGTGGAATTCTTTTTGAGCTTTTTCTTGAGCAAATTGGTCTTTCGAATTTATTTGAAAGCTATTATTTACTGCAGTTTCTGCATTAAAATTAAATTGTACTGGTTCAATCATTAATAAATGGGAACTATGTTGCATTGATTATTTTTTTTATTGTTCAATAGTTTCTCTCCACAAAGGCATACTCATACAGTGGAATCCTCCTCTTGCTCTAGATAATTCGGCAGATGGCATCAATATAAAAGTATCTTTTAATGATTCTACCTTAGTAGTACCAGCTTCTAATTCTTGTAATAAGTCTTTTACTTTAACAATTGAAAATCCTGCTTGTCTAAATGCTTCAGTTGTTTTATCGTTTCTGTCGTAACCCAATACCACACCTTCTTTTAAAGCCAGTAAATTACATGAATCTGTCCATTGTTCTCTAGCGCTGTAGGGAAATTCATTGTTTCCAGAAAAAATAATCTTTACTTCATTTTCGCATTGCAAATCTGTTTTAGAAATATCAACTAAAAGATCTTCTAAACTTTCAAATGAAATAGGGTTGCTCGGATTTTTTTTGTGAAACTGAAGAATTTTTATTTTCTCTTCTTTTTTAATTTCCAAAATTCGCTCTACTGCACTTTCATCTTCATGCTTCACCGATTTTCTAGAAAAATTTCCCAGCATTACCCATACATCTCTTTTTACTTGAGTAAATACAGTATCTATATGCATATAATCCCTTTTTTTAGGAATTTTTACAATAGTTACCTTATCCATTAATCCCATTTCAAACATGGTATTGGTAATTTTTACTGCTGCTTCTGAAGACGTTCTTTCGCTTACACCCACCAATAAATGTTTATCACTTACAACCATTATATCTCCGCCTTCTAAAGTAATTTTCCGATCATCGTCTTCCTTTGGCAATAAAAAATGATAACTATTGTCGGAAAGCTCAATTATTTTATCACGGTAATCACTAAAATATCGATGATTAAAGAATATATATCTAGCTAATAAAGCTTCTCTTGTTCTTGCTTTTTTTGCAGGCTTATTTAATAAAACATGGTCTTTAATTGTGATGCCAATATCTCTAGTAAAAATAAAATTAGGAATAGGAGCAAAGAGTAATTGTTTGTTTTCTGATGTTCCAGAAATAAAAGTCTTCGACAATTCTTTCGGTTCGTAATTCATTAGCTCGTGTTGTAATTGATAGGAGCAGCCTTCTATTGCGCATACAGATGCTACAAGCTTTGCCCTAATATCTGCATCATTTAGTATTTCAGCCAACAACCATTGTAATTCAATTACTTTATCAGATTTAAAAAAGTCTTCTTCTTCTGGCTTGTAAAAAGTTCTGTTAGCAGATGGCTCATCAATTTCATTTAATCTGCCTTTTATTTTTTCAGGATCTAAAAAATACAATAGGATTTTTGTGTAATAATCATATTCATCTTTTCGTATTGTATCTAAATGTACAATGTCTTCAAATAGCCAGTCCTGCGCTTTAGAGGGTACTACTTTGCCTAAACCGCTATCTGGACTATGTACTAATAATCTTTTAAGAGTACCTATTTCTGATGTTACTGAAATTTTCATTTGTTGTTTTTTTAGATTGAGTGTTGAATTATATAACTGTTTTACCAACAATTTGAACTATAACAAATTCAATCAATTGAATAATATAATCGAAAATAAATTAGGAAGTATTTATCTAGTTAGGTAGGATAAAATACTCAATGATCAGGCATGGAATTTAATCCACGATACATCCAAGCGAAGTGTGCGGTTAAACATGATATGGTTGAACAATGATTCACTTAAAGCCGCAAATTAAGGATTTATTTCAAATGGCAATTTTCCATTCATTGATCCGTTTGAGTTCAAAGGCCTAAATCGAACGAATAATTCTTCACTATACCATTTTTCTTTTTTTGTTTTTACTACCACTTCCGCATGGTCTTTCATCTGGTAGGCAAATGCTTTCATAGCTGATTTACTATCCCAAATGCTAAAAGTTGCTTGTTTAATCCATGGCACTTCACCTATGCCTACAGATGTAATAAATCCCTTTGAATTGGCCATTTTAGCTGCAATAGCATCTACATGACTCCAAAAATGCTTTAGTTTACTAAATCTAATTGTAGCTCTCGTTAAAACACAAATTGGACCTTCGTAATCGGTTTGTTTGGGTAAATTACCAAACGGCTCTTTTCCATCCCATAATCCATGACCTTCAATTGGCTCAAGTTCTAATTTCCAGATTTCACAGTTAAATAAGTACCACCAATCACTTAAAAAAGAGGGGATTTCGATAGTTGAATTTGGTTTGTAAACCATCATAACTGCCCATTGTCGCCAATCTGGAGTTTTGTCGAAAGTTCCGTTTTTCCCACAACCCATCAGCTTCCAAAAATCAATAGAATTGTTTATCCATAGAGGGAAACGGAAAAATGCCATCGATAAGAAGCCAGCCCATCCAAAATAACGTGGATATCGTACTATGATTAATGTGGTCATGATAATTCGAAAATAGGATCTTTGTAAGGAATAAATCAACTAAATTTCCAATATGAAATTGCTAATCACCAATATTGCTCAATTGGTAAACGTTAGAACTATCTCAAAAGTTCTAAGAGGTAAGGAATTAGCGGATTTGCCAGTTTTGGAAGATGCTTATTTATTTATTGAAAATGAATATATAGTTGGATATGGAACAATGAAAACTTTGCCAGCATTTAAAGAAGATGAAAATTGGACTATTACAGATGCTAAAGGGGCAACCATTTTACCTACTTGGTGCGATAGTCATACTCATTTAGTTTTTGCAGATAGTAGAGAGGACGAATTTGTTGATAAAATAAATGGGTTAACATATGCAGCAATTGCAGCAAATGGGGGTGGCATTCTTAATTCTGCACAAAAAATTGCTTCAGCTAGTGATGAAGAACTTTTTGAAATGGCATTAGAAAGGTTGATGGAATTGATTCGATTAGGAACAGGTGCTATAGAAATTAAAAGTGGCTATGGTCTTGATCTTGCTAACGAATTAAAAATGCTTAGGGTAATTAAACGATTAAAACAAGCATCTCCCATTCCAATTAAAGCTACTTTTTTAGGTGCTCACACATTTCCATTAGCTTTTAAAGAGAACCATGAAGGGTATATTCGATCGATTATCGACGAGATGTTACCTGCAATTGCAAATGAACAATTAGCTGATTATATTGACGTTTTTTGCGAAGAAGGTTTTTTTAGTGTTGCGGAAACTGAACTGATATGCAACGCAGGAAAGCAATACGGACTCATACCAAAAATACATGCCAATCAATTGCATGCTTCAGGCGGAGTAGAAGTAGGGGTTAAAGTTGGGGCTCTTTCAGTAGATCATTTAGAAACTATGGATGAGTCTGCAATTGAAACACTTTCAAATTCTACCACTATCGGAACATTATTACCTACAGCAGCATTTTTTCTCAGAATGCCGTTTCAACCTGCTCGTAAGTTGATTGATGCTAATGCCGCTATTGCAATAGCCTCCGATTTTAACCCAGGATCTAGTCCTAGTGGGAATATGAATTTTGTAATTAGTATCAGTTGTATTCAAATGAAAATGCTACCAGCTGAAGCTATAAATGCAGCTACCATTAACGGGGCATATGCAATGGGGTTGGGAGATGAGCTAGGAAGTATTACGATTGGTAAAAAGGCAAACTTGATTTTTACTAAACAAATTCCATCGATCAATTACTTGCCATATGCTTTTGGATCAAATTTGATTGAGAAAGTAATGATCAACGGCCATTTTATTTAAGTATATTAGTAGACTGAAAAAAATCGTATGAAGTATTTTAAGTTTTATAATAAGGAAGATGTTTTATCTCTTACTAGAATCAGGAGATTTGAAACCAAACTTGGAGAAAGAATTCAAGTAATTAAAAACCCAGCTTTACTTATAGATGAGTTAAAGGAAATAACAGCTAAATATGTTGTTATTGGTATCCCAGAAAATATTGGGGTTAAAGCTAATGGTGGAATAAGTGGAACTGATTCTACATGGGTTCCTTTTTTAAATGCTTTTTTAAATATTCAGAGCAATGATTTTTTGGAAGGGAGCAATGTACTTTTACTTGGTCATTTTGATTTTTCAGCTATCGAAAAACTAATTGAGCAAAATGCGCATGATGATGACGAACGATTAGAGGCGTATCGACATGCTGTGAATGAAATTGATGTTGCTGTAGAACAAATTATTCAAATAATAACTCAGCATAATAAGATACCAATTGTTATTGGTGGTGGACATAATAATTCATATCCATGTATTAAAGGCGCAGCTAAAGGATACCACAAAGCTGGTTTAATTCCTATTGCTCAAATTAATGCCATCAACTTAGATGCCCATGCCGATTTTAGGCCAATGGAAGGAAGACACAGTGGAAACGGATTTAGTTATGCTGAAGCTGATGGATATTTAGAAAAATATTGTGTAATTGGTATTCATGAAAATTATCTTCCTCAAAATGTGTGGATAGACATTGTAAATAATCCTTTTATTGATTGCATCACTTTTGAAGACATTTTTGTTCATGAAAAAAGAACTTTTTTACAAGCTGTTTTGCATGCAACAAGTTTTACAGAAGATACATTGTGCGGAATTGAATTAGACATTGATTGTATTCAAAACGCACTAAGTAGTGCACAAAGCCCTGTAGGGGTTTCCCCAATTCATGCTAGGCAATTTATGAATATAGCTTCAGCAGACACTAAAACTGCTTACCTGCATATTTCTGAAGGTGCAGTACAACTTGCTGATGGCAGGAAAGACAATGGTACTGGTAAGTTGATCAGTTATTTAGTGTCAGATTTCATTAAAGGACAAATAATTAATTAACAATTTATTTGCAGTTTTATTTTTTTAAGAAATTACATCGCTGTACCTTTGCGGCCGATTGAGCAATTAGTATTATACATAATACAGGTAGAAGGTAAGGCCATACTTCATAACGATTGACAGTAACACTCCTGGAGGCTCAAACAAAATTGTAAATTTAAAATATAAATATATGAAAGGCGAAATTATGCCCTCAGTTGTAAAAATTGATAAGGCTCACTTAAAAGAATTAATGTACGAAGTGAAAGAAACATTGGCAACTGATTTTATTGTTCCAAATAATCATCAAAAAGTAAAAAGATTTGCTGCAATTGATTTATGGAGAATACAACAAAACTTTAAATCTGCTAATCTTAATTTCAAACATAATTTCTAAAAATCAATAGCGCTTCGGGGCTTTTTTGCTTTAATTTTTATTCTTCATTCAATTAATGAATTATTGCATTATTTTCAATAAGCTTATGTAAATTGCTATATGCAAATAACAATAATAGGCTCAGGTAATGTTGCCCAATTTTTGGGTTTACTTTTTCTGCAACACAATCACACTATTGTTGAAGTTTACAGCAAGAATTTCTTGCATGCACAATCATTAGCTGTAAAACTGCATAGTACACCTATTGAACAGATAAGTAGTTTATCTAAAGAATCGGACCTATATATTTTAGCAATAAGCGACAACGCACTAGCTGAAGTTGTTAATGATTTAAACCTTTCAGATAAATTATTAATTCATACTTCAGGCTCCGTTCCTAAATCGGTTTTGGCAAGTGCAAGTTCTAATTATGGTGTTATCTGGCCTATGCGAATGATTAGAAAATCCACCATTATAAGTGAACCCTTTACTGCTATCGTAGATGGTTCATCTCTTACGGTAGTAAATCAGCTAAAAGAAATAGCAACTCAATTAACCAATAAAGTTGTTATTGCCGATGATATTTTAAGATTAAAAATGCATATGGTTGCTTCGCTCACTGCAAACTTTTCTAATCATCTTTATTATTTAGCCAAAAATTATTGTGATTCTCAAAAAATTGATTTTGAAAACTTTTACTCATTAATTGAGGCTTCTGCAAAGGCTATTCAAAAGGAGCCGCCAGCTCAGTTGCAAGCCGGACCAGCTTTTAGAGGAGATATGCAAACCATTGAAAAGCACCTTCATTTATTAAATGATTTTGATCAAATTGGCAATGTATATAAAGAGTTAACTAAAAGTATTTTATTAACTCATGCAAATACAAAATTAATCGATACAAATAAGTAACCTGATGCAAGTAATTAGCAAGCAAAAAGAACTTGAAACTGCACTATCAAAATATGCAAATAGTCTTATTGGATTTGTGCCAACTATGGGAGCTTTGCATGAAGGTCATATTTCACTAATATTAGAAAGTAAAAACAAAACAGACATAACGGTATGTAGTATTTTTGTAAATCCTACCCAATTTACTCAACAAGCTGATTTTGATAAATATCCTCAAAAAATAGAAGCAGATATATTGCTGTTACAAGCAGCAGCATGTGATATACTTTTTTTACCTTCTAAAGAAGAAATTTTCACTAATGGATTGATGAATTTAAAAAAATATGATTTAGGTATTCTTGAATATATTTTAGAAGGAGAATATAGGCCAGGCCATTTTCAAGGCGTTTGTCAAGTTGTTGATTTATTACTCCAAATAGTGAAACCAAATTTTTTGTTCCTTGGGGAGAAAGACTTTCAACAATGCAAAGTGGTACAATTAATGATTGATTCAAATCAAACCGAAATTCAATGTTCATTAATTACAATGCCTACTATTAGGGACGAATCAGGATTAGCAAAAAGCAGCCGTAATCTGCGATTGAATGCTTCGGCTTTAATAAAAGCAACAGCATTGTTTAAAGCATTGAAAAATATATATACTACAATTAAGCCAGGCGATTTAAGTGAAATAGCTAAAAATGCGATGCAGGAAATTATGGATGCTGGATTTGATAAGGTAGATTATATAGCATTTGCAGATACTTCAAGTTTTCAATTGTTGCATGATTGGGATGGCAAAAGTTCAATTGTTGCCTTAGGAGCTGCTTATTTTGATGGAATTCGTTTAATAGATAATATTCGCATTGATGTAAATTGATTGTAGCTCCTTACCTTTGATATCAGCATATTTTATTCTAACGCAGAGATATGTTGATTGTTATTCTCTTTAAATTATTGCGTTATGCCTCAAACAAATACTTCAACAAAAAAAATTACTTCTGATTCTATTCGTGCAATGAAAAAAACTGGTAATAAAATTGCCATGTTAACTGCATATGATTATTCATTTGCAAAACTCATTGATTCTGCCGGAATTGATATCATTTTAGTAGGAGATAGCGCTAGTAACGTAATGGCTGGAAATGAAACTACTTTACCTATTACACTTGATCAAATGATTTATCATGGTCAGTCTGTAGTAAAAGCTGTTAACCATGCTTTAGTAGTTGTTGATTTGCCTTTTGGTTCATATCAAACAAATACAGAATTAGCAATGACAAGTGCCATAAGGGTAATGAAAGAAACAGGTGCTCATGCTATAAAATTAGAAGGTGGTGAGTCTATGGTTGCTACAATTAAACGATTAGTAGAAGCTGGTATTCCTGTAATGGGCCATTTAGGATTAACTCCACAAAGTATTTACCAATTTGGAACGTATAAAACTCGAGCTGCTGATGAACAAGAAGCAATACAGATTAAAAAAGATGTTTTATTATTACAGCAAGCTGGATGTTTTGCAATTGTTCTCGAAAAAATACCTTCATTTTTAGCCAAAGAATTAGTTGAGTCTACTCAAATTCCGTTGATTGGAATTGGTGCTGGTCCTCATTGTGATGGTCAAGTATTGGTAATGCACGATATGTTAGGAATGCAATTTGATTTTTCTCCAAGATTTTTAAGAAGATACGCCAATTTGCAATCGATCATTGTAAATGCAGTTGAACAATATACCAAAGATGTAAAAGATGCTTCATTTCCTAATGAATCTGAATCTTATTAATTACTAAAGAATTTTATTTTTCTGCTACTGAAATTAAAGAATGATCATTAAAAGTATAAAATTTCTTTTGGTTTTGGTAATTTTGCATAATGGATCAACCGATATTTATTACTGGAATTGGAACAGACGTTGGTAAAACATTGGTATCTGCTATAATAACAGAAGCGTTGGAAGCTGACTATTGGAAACCAATACAAGCTGGATTTGCAGAAGGAACAGATGCCAAAAAGGTAAGTTCATTAATTAGTAATCCGAGCTCTGAAATTCATCCAGCTACATATGAATTATTAACTCCAGCGTCTCCACATATCGCAGCAAGAATTGATGGCGTAAAAATTGAAATAGCCAAACTGTTTCAATCTGCACAGGATATACAATTTAAAATTGGCCCTAAAACTTTAATAGTTGAAGGAGCAGGCGGGTTGTTGGTTCCATTACATGAAAATGTTTTATTGGTAGATTTTATTCGCTTATTGCAGGCAAAGGTAATTTTAGTAAGCAGAAACTATTTGGGAAGTATTAATCACTCTTTATTAACAGCAGCATTCTGCAGATCAAATGACATTGAAGTGTTGGGCTGGATTTTTACCGATACTTATTTGGATTATGAAGACGAAATTGTTCAATGGAGTGGATATCCTAAAATTGCTAGTATACCTAAATTAACCAAAATAAATAAAGATGTTGTTGCAAGTGAAGCCCAAAGAATTAAACAAGATTTAGAAAAATTTATTTTAAATTGATATGAATAAAGAAGAGATTAGAATTCAGTTTAAATCTGAAAGAAAATTACTTTCTTCTAAAGACTGTTTACAATTTGATGATCTTTTATTAATTCAATTTCAGCAAATCGACTTTTCTTGTGTTCAAAGTGTAATGACCTATTGGCCATTATCGAAACAGGTAGAACCCAATACGCATTTATTTTCCGGCTATTTACGACATATGATCCCAGGTTTAAAAATAACTTATCCCAAAATCAATAGTAACAATGAGATGGAAGCTATTTTAATTGATGAAAATACGAAGTATGTAACTAATAATTGGGGAATTACTGAGCCAAAAGAAGGACTGTTAATTGAACCAACAAGTATCGATATGATACTTGTTCCATTACTCATATTCGATCAAAAAGGATATCGAGTTGGTTATGGCAAGGGCTATTATGATCGTTTCTTAGCTAATACCAGTGAGGAAGCTATTTTGGTGGGGTTTTCTTATTTTGAACCAATCCAAATCATAACCGACACAAACGAATTTGATATACCTTTAACTGTAGGAATTACACCATCGCATATTTATGAATTTTAACACCATTTTTCTTAAATCTTTCAGGGTTTTTTTATTGCCTCTTGCTACTTTATATGGGTTGATAATTTATTGTAGGAATCTTTTTTTTGATAGAGGATGGTTTGATTCTGCACATTTTAATTTTCCGATTATTTGTATCGGCAATTTAGCCGTAGGGGGTACTGGTAAATCGCCGATGGTAGAATATTTGATTAAATTACTAAAGCCTAATTATAAAATTGCAACTTTAAGTAGAGGGTATAAAAGAAAAACCAAAGGCTATGCACTAGCCAATAAAAATTCTACAGCTTTAGAAATTGGAGATGAACCAATGCAATTTTTTTTAAAACATCCAGATCTTGCTGTTGCAGTTGGTGAAGAAAGAATTGTTGCTATTCCACATTTATTACATGATGTTCCAGATTTACAGGCTATTATTTTAGATGATGCCTTTCAGCATCGATCTGTTACTGCAGGATTGAATATTCTTCTTACCGAATACAGCAATTTATATCCGAACGATTTTTTTCTTCCAACAGGAGATTTAAGAGATGAAAAGTCTTCTGCAAAAAGAGCTCAAATCATTGTAGTTACAAAATGCCCCCCATCATTAAATGAAGAAGAGAAAGCAAATATTCTCCGAGAAATTAATCCACTTCCATCTCAACATGTTTTTTTTACATCAATATCTTACGGTGTTTTATACCATATTTCTGATGCTGATAATATGTGTTATATTACTCCAAAAGACGAAGTGCTTTTAGTATGTGGAATTGCCAATCCAAAACCATTAAAAGATTATTTGCTCAATAACACTCATGCATACTATCAGCAAGATTATTCAGATCATCATATTTTTTCAATTGATGATTTAAAAGAGATCATTCAAAAATTTAATACCATACAAGCCAAAGATAAAATCATTGTTACAACTGAAAAGGATGCAGTACGTTTAATAAAGTTTAATGATCAATTAACAAATATTCCCTTGTACGTAATTCCAATAGAACATGTTTTTTTATTTAATGAGGGTCCACAATTCAACGAGATGCTAATCAACTATGTAAAGCATTTTAATTCTAATACTATATGAAAAAAAATAAGCCAGCACCTAAGCCAGCGCCAAAACAAAAATCAAAGCAAAAACAAAAGGCAAAAATAATTACTGTTCAAACTATAAAAGGAAAGTTAGATGTAACAAGATCTGGCATGGGCTATGTAATTGTAGAGGATCAATCTGGCGATGTATTAGTTCGACCAAATGATTTTAGTACTGCTCTTCATGGAGATACTGTTCGTGTAAAAGTGGTTAAAGAAAATGCTAGAACAGGTAAAAAAGAAGGGAAAATAACAGAAGTTATTGCTAGGAAACAAACAGAATTTATAGGTCATATTCAATTGTCTGCCCATCATGCATTTTTTGTTCCGGATACCGATAAGCCAATGCCAGATTTATACATTCCTATGAATGAATTAAATGGGGCAAAGCATAAAGAAAGAGTAATTGTTCAATTGGTAAAATGGGATAAAGAAGACAAGAAGCCTGTTGGTAAAGTAATAAGTGTAATGTTAGCAGAGAATGAAAATGATGCTGCTATGAAAGAACTTTTAGCACAAGCTGGATTTCCATTAACTTTTCCGGAAGCCGTTTTGGCGGAGGCTGCACAGCTTAGTGAAGTATTAGATTTAGAAGAAATTAAGAAACGGAAAGACTGTAGAGATATATTAACTTTTACTATTGATCCAGTTGATGCTAAGGATTTTGATGATGCCATTTCTTTTAGAAAATTGGGCGACGATAAATACGAAATAGGTGTTCATATAGCAGATGTAAGTTATTATGTTCATCCTGATACCGAATTAGATGCAGAAGCCTATAAACGCGCTACTTCAGTGTATTTGCCAGATAGAGTTAATCCAATGTTGCCCGAAAAAATTTCTAATGAATTGTGTTCACTAAGGCCACATGAAGACAAACTAACTTTTGCTGCAATATTTCAAATGAATGGTAAAGGAGAAGTAAAACAATATTGGATAGGCAGAACCGTAATTCATTCCGATCATAGATATTCTTATGAAGATGTACAAGAAATTGTAGAGTCAAAAAAAGGTAAATATGTTGATGAAGTTTTATTGCTAAATGATATTGCTCAAACATTAAGAAAAAGAAGATTTAGTAAAGGCGCTATTAATTTTTCATCTCAAGAAGTTCGCTTTAAATTGGATGAAAAGGGTTTCCCAATAGGTATTGTAGTTAAAGAGAGTAAAGAAGCGCATCAGTTGATCGAAGAATTTATGTTATTGGCTAACAAAACAATCGCAGAAAATGTAGCCAAACAAAATATCAATAAAAAGCCAATTCCATTTCCATATCGCGTACACGATCAACCTGATAAAGATAAATTAGCTCCTTTTATTTTGTATGCCAAAAAATATGGACATGCATTTGATATTTCCTCGCCTCAAGCTATTGCTAAAAGCTTCAATACCATGTTGGCCGATGCAAAGGGCAAGCCTGAACAGCATGTGTTAGAACAACTTGGTATACGCACTATGGCAAAGGCTGTTTATACAACTGAAAATATTGGTCACTATGGTTTAGCATTTGATTACTATTGTCATTTTACTTCGCCTATTCGTCGTTACCCCGATGTTCTAGTACATCGTTTATTACAATCGGTACTTGATGGAAAGCCAATTGTAGATAAAAAAATGGAAGAAAAATGCAAGCATTGTAGTGAGCGCGAAAGGGCTGCTATGGAAACGGAACGTGCAAGTAATAAATACAAACAAGTAGAATTCTTAAAAGGACATTTGGGTGAAGTATTTGAAGGTGTTGTAAGTGGAGTTACTAGTTTTGGATTCTTTGTAGAAACAGTAGAACATAAATGTGAGGGCTTAGTAAGTATTATTGGGCTAAGTGATTTTGATGATTTTAGATTGGTAGAATCTGAATATAGTTTAGTGGGTAGAAGGAGTGGAAGAACATTTAAAATGGGCGATCGATTGTCGATAAGAGTTATTGCTGCGAATTTAGAAAAGCGTCAATTAGATTTTGAGTGGGTGTTGGGAGAGTAGCGAACTCTACCATCCACTTGCCAGCACATCGGCTAGATGCATTACTTTTAATTTGCTATGATTGTTTTTAGCACAACCATCTATATGCATCAAGCAACTCATGTCGGTGCTAATAATGAACTCGGCTCCTGTATCAACTGCGTTATTAATTTTTTGATCACCCATTGCAATGCTGATTGGTTCAAATTTAATGGCAAATGTTCCGCCAAAACCACAACATGTTTCTACATCATTCATTTCAACCAATTCTAAACCTGCAACATTACTTAGCAATAGCCTCGGCTCTGTTTTTATTTTACATTCTCTAAGTGCAGCACAACTATCATGATAAGTGGCTTTGCCATTAAATGTTGCACCAAAATTATCGATATGTAATATGTTAACTAGAAAGTCAGAAAATTCAAAAATACGAGCAGCTGTTTTTTCAGCCTGACTTTTATGAGAGGAGTTTTCGAATAATTTTGAATAGTAATTTCTTACAAACCCAACGCAACTTGCACTTGGAGCTACAATGTATTCGGCACCTTCAAAATCTTGTAAAAATTTTGTACAAACCTCTTTTGCTTCACCCCAAAAACCAGCATTAAAAGCAGGTTGACCACAACAGGTTTGGTTTTTGTTGTATTTAATTGTACAGCCAGCTTTCTCCAATACTTTAACCATATTAAAAGCTACATCGGGGTATAATTGATCTATAAAGCAAGGAACAAATAACTGTACAATCATTATATAATCAATTATTTAAATGAACGATTTAAATGAATCATTTTTAGTGCAGTAATAGCAGCTTCTTCTCCTTTGTGACCATGTTTGCCACCAATTCTTTCATAGGCTTGTTCATCGTTTAAAACAGTTAATACACCAAAAATTACTGGCACATCAATACTCATATTTAATTGAAGAATACCATCGGTAACTGCTTTACATACATAATCGAAATGAGGCGTGTCTCCCTGAATAATAGTTCCTAAAGTAATATAGGCGTCAGGAACTTTTTTGCAATAAGCATAATGATTTTTAACTGCAAACGGAATTTCAAAAGCGCCTGGAACAACAACTGTTTTAAATTTTACTCCACTTAATTTCAATATCTTTTTAACTCCTTTTTCGAGCTGATTAACAATTTTACTATTCCATTCGGTTATAACAATTATTATAAAGGCATCCTCAATTACAGGGATGCCTTTGTTTAATTCGATATTTCCTTTTGTTGCCATTGTTGCGCTATTGAGCAGTCAGATCATTCTTCTCTACATTTAATCGGTAGATGTATTTATCTGCTTGAAATCCTTTATCGGTTTTAGGATATTTAGTTTTCAATTCTTTGTACAATTCCAATGCCTCTTTTGTTTTACCTGTTGTTTCAGATAATAAAGCAGCACGAAATAGATATTCAGATGAATTATTTTCGTCTTTATCAAATGCATTTGCTGCATTTTTATAAGCAGCAATAGCATCTTCTTTTTTATTTACTTCAGAATAAGCATCACCTAAACAACCATAAGCTAATAATTGAATTTGTTTTGCATCTGTAGAAAAGTCTTTTAATTGAGCAATTGCTTTTTCAAATTCGCCTAATTTTAAGTAACTAACTCCAGCATAGTAATGTGCTAGATTTGCAGCTTTTGTTCCTCCGAAGTTGCTTATTACATTCAATACACCTTTGCTTTGACCATCTCCATTTAATACCAATCTAGATGAATCTATGGCAAAATATTGTTCTGCTTTGTAAATTGCTTCAGCAGCTTTTTCTTCTTTTGGTTTCATGATGTATTCCTGATAACCAAGCCATCCTGCAATAATAATTATAACACCAGCAACTATTGACAAAACTGGTTTTTGTATTTTCTTCCATGTACTTTCTGCTCTTGAAAAAGCCTCATTTACTTCAATTGCACTTTCGTGTTTTACGCTCATTTTATTTGTTTATTCGTTGTTCAATTATTTATTTATCTAACTAAAGCTGAAGGTTAATCAACTATAAAAGGGTAGTCTTGATCCATATAAACATCCTTCAATAACTCATCATCATTAGGCCATGGACTTTCTTCAGCAAAACGCACAGATTCTTCTACTATTGAATTTATTTTTTGATTTATAGATTCTAAGTCTTCTTTAGTTGCAAATGCATTTTCTAAAATAGTATTAGTAACCTTAATTAGAGGATCTTGGTCTTTGTATTCTTCTACTTCTTCTTTAGATCGATATTTTTGAGGATCAGAAACAGAGTGGCCTTTGTAACGGTAAGTCTTCATTTCTAATAAAGTAGGTCCGTCGCCTTCTTTTGCACGCTTTACAGCCCTTGCTACACTATCGTGAACGGCTTCGGCAGACATTCCATCAACCTTATCGGCTGGCATATCATATGCATCAGCTAATTTATAAATATCAATTACATTACTGGTTCTAGATATAGAAGTTCCCATTGCGTAATTGTTATTTTCGCAAATGAATACTACTGGTAATTTCCATAGCATTGCAAGATTAAAAGTTTCATGCAACATTCCCTGACGAGCAGCACCATCTCCAAAATAACAAAGAACTACATTTTTTGTGCCTTTGTATTTTTCAGCAAATGCTAATCCAGTACCTGTTCCAATTTGAGCACCAACTATACCATGTCCACCAAAAAATTTGTGTTCAACACTAAAAAAGTGCATAGATCCACCTTTCCCTTTTGCACAACCTGTAGCTTTCCCATATAATTCAGCCATACAAGCATTGGCGGAAACCCCCTTTGCAAGAGCTAAGCCATGATCTCTATAAGCAGTAATAAATGGATCATCAGCCCCAGTCGCCGTCATACAACCAGCGGCAATTGCTTCTTGACCAATGTAAGCATGAAAGAATCCACGGATCTTTCCAGCCATTTTATACATTTCTTCTGCTTTCAATTCGAATTGACGAATAAGCTGCATTAGCTCGTACCAATAGAGGTAAGTTTCTTTAGAAAATTTTGTCGGCACTGTTCAAAAATTTGAAGCGCAAATATAGGGGTTAAAGTCGATAGTTCATAGTGTTGAGCTTGCCTTAAAATCCTTAAATCAGCTGCAATTCTTTTTCAAGAATGGCTTCTGGTGGGTAAGGTATTTTGATCAATTCTAATAGTTTTTCTTCAAGCATATTTGCAAATGTTTCGAAGTATACAACAACATCTGCTTTTTCGTTGCGTTTTAACCATCTAAAGCCATTTGGCAAATTGGTTAGTACAGTTCTATCATCTAAGTACTCTAAGTGATGAATATCGGTAGGTGTAAGTCCTATTTCTTGCAATTTTTTTAATAATAAATCAATTGGGGCATTGCTAACAGAACAATAATCAACCGATAATTCAGTCCATTCACCAATACCTGTGTGGGCATAGGTGAGAATTTCTTCTTTTGTTAAGTTGGCAACTACCTGAACGAGGTTACCACAATTGCATGCCCCATGATTGCCCCATGCATAATGAGCTCCATTTTTTAGTCTATCAGCAGTAGTTCTTAAAGCAGATATTAATTCGAATGTAGGGTTAGCCATTGCTAATTATTTTAAATATAACATTGTAATTTATCAAAATGTTGATTAAGTTAAGAGATTTGGAGTAAAAATATTTTGTTTAAAATTGATGATTAATATAATAAACAAAGCTAAACTCTTTACCACTTATCACAATTTTAAATCATCATTAGAACAAAATTATTGTTTGATTGTAATATAAGAAAAAATAAACAAAATGAAAATGAAATTCTTTGCCGTAGTGGCTATCGCAGTTGCAAGTGTATTTAATACTGTATCTGCTCAAAAAACAGTTGTAGATATAGCTGTTGGTTCAAAAGCTCATACAACTTTAGTAGCTGCTGTTAAAGCCGCTGGTTTAGTAGAAACCTTACAAAGTGCTGGTCCTTTTACAGTTTTTGCTCCAACTAACGATGCTTTTGCAAAGTTGCCTGCTGGAACAGTTGAATCATTATTAAAACCAGAAAACAAAGCTAAGTTGACTAAAATTCTTACTTACCACGTTGTTGCTGGTAATTTAGATGCTGCTGCTGTAATAGCTGCTATCAAAGCTGGTAAAGGTAAGGCTGCAGTTAAAACTGTAAGTGGTGGAACTTTAACTGCTTCTTTAAAAAATGGTAAGGTTATTCTTACAGACGAGAATGGTGGTGTAGCTACAGTAGTTGCTGCTGATTTAAAAGCTGGTAATGGTGTAGTTCACGTTATCGATACAGTTGTATTACCTAAGTAATTATTATTATTAGATAGGATTTAAGAAACTAAGACAGGAGTTGATAGACAGAAAGTAATAAAAATAAAAATCCGGAATTTGATAGAATCATTTTCCGGATTTTTGTTTGTACTTAATTCTTATTTCCTCTAAGCTTCCAACAAAAAAGGATATCCATAATGCGTTGGTGCATTGTAAGTTTCCTTAATTGTTCTTGCACTTAACCATCTGTAAAGGTTAATTGCACTTCCAGCTTTATCATTTGTTCCAGATGCTCTAGCGCCTCCAAATGGTTGTTGACCAACTACTGCACCTGTTGGTTTATCGTTAATATAGAAATTCCCAGCAGCATGTCGCAATTTATTGGTTGCTAATTCTACAGCCGCTCTATCCTGTGCAATAATTGCTCCTGTTAATGCATAGTTAGATGTAGAATCTACCAATGTTAATGCATTTTCAAATTGTTCTGCTGGATAAACATAAATGGATAATACAGGTCCAAAAATTTCCTCACACATAGTTGTGTATTTAGGATCCTTGGCTTCAATTATAGTAGGCTCAATAAAATACCCTTTTGTTTTACTAAAATTACCACCAGCAATAATTTTTACTTTTTTATCCTTCTTTGCATTAGTAATGTATTTGGTAATACTGTTGTATGATTTTTCATCAATAACAGCATTTACAAAGTTGGTAAAGTCTTCTACAGTTCCCATCTTCATAGATTGCAATGCAGCCACTAACTTTTTCTTTACTTCCTCTGCAATATTACTAGGAATATATGCCCTTGAAGCAGCTGAACATTTTTGCCCTTGATACTCAAAAGCTCCTCTTGCTAATGCAGTAACCAAAGTATCTACATCTGCACTCTTGTGAGCTAGAACAAAATCTTTACCACCGGTTTCTCCTACTATTCTTGGATAAGATTTATAGAGCCCCATATTTTCTCCAATTACTTTCCACATGCTATTGAATACACCAGTAGATCCTGTGAAATGTACGCCAGCAAAATCTCTATGAGCAAAGCATACTTTTCCAATAGTTGGCCCATCAACATAAATTAAATTAATAACTCCATCAGGTAAACCTGCTTCTTTTAATATGCGCATAAATAATTGTGCAGAATACACTTGTGTATTAGCAGGTTTCCAAACAACCACATTGCCGCACATTGCAGCAGATGTTGGTAAATTTCCTCCAATAGCTGTAAAATTGAAAGGTGTTACTGCTAAAACAAATCCTTCTAAAGCACGCCATTCCATTCTATTGTGCATTCCAGGGGCAGAAATGGGTTGTTGCTTATATATTTCACTTAAAAAATGAACATTAAATCTTAAGAAATCGATCAGCTCACAAGTGCTATCAATTTCAGCTTGGTAAGGATTTTTACTCTGCCCTAACATGGTAGAAGCAACCATCTGATAACGGTATTTTGTTGCTAATAAATCGGCTGCTTTTAAAAATATATGTGCACGGTTTTCCCAACTCATTGCTGCCCATTTTTCCTTGGCTTTTAATGCTTCAGCAATTGCTAAATGCACATGCTTTTCGTCGCCTGCGCTAAAATGACCTAATGTATGAGATAATTCATGTGGAGGGTGAATGGCTATCTTTTTATCGGTTTTAACCATTTTGCCACCAATATACATTGGAATATCTAATTGCTTTTTTTTCAATTCTGCCAAGGCTTTTTTTAAGCCAGCTTTCTCTGGACTGCCCGGTGCATATGAAAGAACAGGGTCATTGGTTGGTAATGGATAAGAAAAAGTTCCGATACTCATATTCAATTATTTATAAAGTTTGAGACCGCAAGTTAAGGAGAATTCATTATTACGAATATGCAATACATTTGTAGATGCCGATGATTTTATTTGATAACAAAAATCGTATCAATTTTTCGCCACTTTCTTTAACAAAAGCAATAGCCGATTTT
>JBKJQV010000177.1:0-13415 GCA_046593815.1 Sediminibacterium sp.
CACCAATACAAGGGTTAAAGCAAGCAACAGATGCTTTAGAAGCTTTAATTGGAGATGTTCCGAACACAACACTTCAACATTTATTTGAAACCCTAATTCGAAAAATGGGAGTACTCAATTTCATCATGAAATCTCCCGATAAACATTGGCATTTACAAGTGCTAACTGGTTTATTTAATTTTATAAAAGAAGAAACAAGTAGAAACCCAACCTTGAAATTACAGGAGCTTGTAACTGTAATTGAGTTGATGGAAAAAGAGAATTTAAGTCTACCGTTAGTTCAAGTAAGTGGAAGCGATAAAGGAGTAAATTTATTGACAGCACACGGATCAAAAGGATTAGAATTCGAATATGTATTTATAGTTGGTGCCAACGCATCCTTTTGGGAAAAGAAAAGAAAACCAGGAGGAGGATATACAATGCCCGACACTTTGTTTGCATCTCAACCTACACATACAGATAATGAAGAATTAAGAAGATTGTTTTATGTAGCAATTACCAGAGCAGAAAAACAATTAACCATTTCGTATAGTAGTTACAAATCGGATGGAAAATCATTGGAGCCATCTATGTTTATTGCTGAAATTCAGGAGGAGCATCATTTACCAGTTTTTAAAGTAGTTGTACCTGTTGAAACTATAAGCGAATTCAGTGCTTTGGCTTTTGAAGAAGAAGTAAAACCTGAAATAGAAAAAATTGAAGCAGAGTTCATTACTAGAATCCTCGATAAGTTTGTGATGAATGTAACAGCTTTAAATAATTATTTAAAATGTCCACTACAATTTTACTTTAATAATTTGGTAAGAGTGCCTTCTGGCAAATCAGAAGCTACTGAGTTTGGATCGGCAGTTCATGAAGCATTGCAACAATTGTTTCAGCAAATGCAAGAAAATGAGCAGTTTCCACCAAAGGAAAAGTTTATTCATTATTTTGAAAAATACATGCAACGTCATCGCGAAAACTTTACTAAGTCGCAGTACAATAGAAGAATGGAGTATGGGGGTGTTGTGTTGAGTAATTACTATGACACTTATATTAATGAATGGAATAAAATTGTAGTAGTTGAGAGAACCATTAAAAACGTGGTAGTAAAAGGTGTTCCATTAAAAGGTAAATTAGATAAAATTGAATTTAATGGCAAAGCTTCTAATGTTGTAGATTATAAAACGGGAGATATAGAAAGGGCTAAAGAAAAGTTGCTTCCACCAAACGATAAATATCCAAATGGAGGAGATTATTGGAGACAAGCGGTGTTTTACAAAATACTAGTTGATAATTATGACCAGAAAAACTGGCAAGTTGTTAGTAGTGAATTCGATTTTATTGAGCCTGATAAGAAGAAGGAATACCAAAAAGTAAAATTAACCATCACGCCAGAAGATATAGCAACAGTAACGCATCAAATAACAACGGTTTGGGATAAAATTCAAGAACGAGATTTTTATACTGGATGCGGAAAACCCGATTGCCACTGGTGTGGATTTGTTAAAAACAATAATTTAGCCATTGCTTTACATGAGTTAGAGGAAGAAAATGAAATTGACTAATTGAAAGGATTTATGTTTGCATATTCAATTTATTAAATGAAAGTGTTTTTTAAAATTATTTTAGTTGTTATTGTTACGGGATCTATTGCTTTATCTCTAAGTTCTTGCGCTAATATTATTCCACCGGGAGGTGGTCCAAAGGATAGTTTACCTCCGCGGTTAATTGTTGCTTTACCCAAAGATTCTGCTGTTAATGTATTTCCAAAAATTATTAATTTAACTTTTGATGAATATGTAGTATTACAAAGTGTAAACGAAAACTTAATTATTTCTCCCACACTAAAAAATGTTCCGCTAGTTGATAATAAGTTAAGGGTAGTAACAATAAAAATTAAAGATTCATTAGAAGCCAACACTACCTACTCACTTAATTTTGGAAATGCAATAAAAGATGTGAATGAAGGAAATATATTAAAAGGGTTTACTTATGTATTTTCAACGGGTAATGTAATTGACAACTATACTTATAGTGGCAAGGTTTTCCTTGCTGAAAAAGGCAGGATTGATACTACATTAATTGTAATACTCCATAAAATTTTAGCGGATTCGGCCATCGCAAAAGAACGGCCTCGTTACTACACTAGAATTAATGGAAAAGGTGAGTTTACATTTAATAATTTATCGGCTGGAACATTTAGAGCTTATGTTTTACCAAATGATTATTCTAAAAAATACGACGATAGCACTAAACTCTTTGCATTTAGAAATGAGCCTATAGTAATAAGCAATAATACCCCTTATGATACTTTATATGCTTATGAAGAATATAAGCAAAAAGTGAAAACATCTATTCCGATTACTTTTACAGATAAAAATTCGAAAGAAGATAAACGCCTGAAGTATTTAAGCGATTTAGAAGGTGGGCAACAAGATTTACTCAGCAATTTAACCCTTACATTCAATAGAAAAATTAAACTACCTGATAGTTCAAAAATAGTATTTAGTGATAGCAATTATAATACCTTAAAAGATTATAAATTGAGCTTAGATACCGGCAAAACCAAGCTTACATTGAGTTATAAATGGAAGGAATTAAATTATTTCAGGTTGGTAATTCCTAAAGAATCGGTAATGGATACAGCAGGAATGACGCTGCAAAAAAAAGATACACTTAAATTTATAACAAAAAAAGAATCCGATTATGGTAGTATTAAATTACGTTTCACCAATTTAGATCTTGCAAAAAATCCAGTTCTACAAATAGTGCAATCCGATAATATTGTAGAATCTATTCCATTAACCAGCTATGAATTAGTAAGAAAATTATACAAGCCGGGTAGTTACGATTTGCGAATTTTATACGATGCCAATAAAAACGGTATTTGGGATGCAGGAAGTTTTGGAAAAATAAAAAAGCAACCCGAAATTGTACGCTTAATTCCTAAAGTATTTACTGTAAGAGGTAATTGGGATAATGAAGTTACGATTGTACTATAGTTTATACTCATAAAACCCTTTACCTGTTTTTTTTCCCAATTCACCCTTGCTTACTTTTTCTTTTTGTAATGGTGATGGGGTTAAGCGATCAGGTTTTCCTAATGCTTCCCACACTATATTGCTAACGCTATAATTAATATCCATTCCAATTAAATCCATCAATTTAAAAGGACCCATTTTAAAACCAGCCGCTTCCAATAATTCATCTGCTGCTTCAATAGTAATTAATCCTTTACTCACCATTTCCATTGCTTCTAAATAATAATGACGAGCAACCCTATTAACTATAAAGCCTGGAGCATCTTTACACAACACAGGCACTTTGCCCATTATTTTGGTTAGTTGAATTACTATATCAATAATGTCTGGATCACTTTGCTTCCCCTGAATTACTTCTACCAATTTCATAATGGGTGCAGGATTAAAAAAATGCATACCCAATAACCGGTTGGGATAAATAAACCCTTCAGCAATAGCATCTATACTTATAGAAGATGTATTGGTTGCAAAAATGGTAGTTGAGTCATTAATGGTTGCCAACTCATTAAATAAAGCAATCTTAATATCAAGGTTTTCAATAATGGCTTCAATGACTATATCGCCCTTACACAAAACTGATTCGTGCGTATAACTAAGCCTATTCAAAATTTGATCTTTTTCTGTTAAACCAAGCTTCCCTTTTTTCACCAGATGGGATAATTGTGTTTCATTGCTCAATTTTGCATTAACCAGCGCCTCCTCATTTAGATCAAACAGAATAGTAGTAAATCCTGCTTTAGC
This sequence comes from Sediminibacterium sp., assembly GCA_046593815.1. Classification (GTDB taxonomy): domain Bacteria; phylum Bacteroidota; class Bacteroidia; order Chitinophagales; family Chitinophagaceae; genus Sediminibacterium. Next base: position 3,765 of record JBKJQV010000177.1, read on the forward strand.
AGCAACTTGAGCTATTCCACTACCCATGGTACCCGCTCCGCAAACAACTATCGTTTTAATTTCTTTCATCATGAATACAATTGCAAGATACTTACATCTTTTCCACGGTAGGCAGTTTTAGTGAGCAATCAAACAAAATCGTGCTAATTTTATAATATGGCAGAAGAAATACAACAATTGGATCTTTTTGGGATGCCGATAGTTTTAAATGTGCCCACCCAAAAAAAGAAAATAGTCAACAAACAGGCTACTGAAAAGAAAGTTGCTTCTACATCTGTTATTAGTGAGCCCGAGCCTGTTGTTTATGCAAGCGAACAGATTGTTGTAAAAATCAAACCAAAGTCGGAAGCTAAAAACGAGGAAAAGTCTGAACAAAAAAGAGGAAGAAAATCTTTTAAAGAAATTGATGCAACTGTAGATTTAATAGATGTGCCTGATGATGTAACTCTACAAAAAAAACTATACTATTCTATAAGTGAAGTTGCTTCTTGGTTTAAAGTAAACACGTCACTACTCCGCTATTGGGAAAATGAGTTTGATATTCTGCAACCTCGAAAAACAAGAAAAGGTGATCGCTTATTTAGGGTAGAAGATATTAAAAATCTTCAACTAATTTATTTTCTACTTCGTCAAAGAAAATTTTCTATAGAAGGAGCTAAGAGCTATTTGAAAAATAATAAAGGGAAAATTGATACCGAAACGCAGCTTGTACAAACCCTCACCGGCTTTAAAAGTTTTCTGTTAGAATTAAAATCGTCATTAGAACATAAATCATAAACTATGAACAGTTACATCGGTATTAGCAGCCGCTAATTGAATCTTACTATCTTCCATATACTTAATAATTTGTAGTGTAGCTTTTTGTTTATCCATTAAAAATTGCTCAATAGTTTGTTCAATGCTAGTATAGTATTCAACATTTATAATATGTGCATTTTTACCAGTATCACTCAAAAAAACCAAACTATTAATTGAGAATGGTTCGGCTAATAAATTATTTATTTCATTAATTAAATTGGTTAGTTGAGTTGAATTTGTATTTAGACTAACTTCTAATCTAATTTCTGCTTTTCGTTGTGTACGCAATGAAATATTATCAACTATAGTATCTACCATTTGCTTATTAGGAACAGAGATATATGTTTTTTCTTGTGTGCGAATACGCGTACTTCTTAATCCAATTTTTTCTATATTGCCCGTAAATCCATTCACTTTTACCAAGTCGCCCGTTGCAAATGGTTTGTCGAAAAAAATAATAAACGAAGCAATTAAATTCTCCATGCTTTCTCTAGTAGCTAGTGCTATTGCAGCTCCCACAATACTTAAGCCAGTTAATAAATTTCCAATATTTTTATTAAATGAAAAACGAAGAATCAATAATATCCCAATAATAATTAAAATCGCTTTAAAAAAATCTTTAAAAAAAATGATTAGTTGATTGTCTGTTTGATCGGGAGTAAGATTGGCTTTTTCTTCCAGTATCATTGCAATAAAATCAATTACTCTAAGGCATAACCAAATAAAAGCAAGAATCAATACTCCATCGGTAATTGCCTCAATAATTTGCCTTATTTCAACACGATGAATTTTTATATCAAAGGCTGTAGGAAAATTAAGTTTATCTATTGCAATTAAACTAACTAGTAATACAAGAAATAAATCGAGCGGCTGAACGACTAAATTTAAAAATGATTCTCTTGCTATTTTTTTTCCGGCTTTACCTGCTAATTTAAACAGCAGCTTAGCAATATATTTAGAAATAATTCTTTTTAAAATGATTGCTAATACAATAACTAAAATAACATATAAGTATCTCTCAATTGTATTGTCGAAAATAATTTGCTGTAAAAATTTTTCCATAAGTAAATTCCATTAATGGTACTTGCAAAGTTTTACTTCATTGCCATCAAACTCGGCATAAGTAAAATGAGTAATCCAATCGCCTAGATTAATATACCTACTCTGTTCTGACAAACTAATATCAATCGGCAAATGCCTATGACCAAAAATTAAGAAATCGAAATGCTCTTTTGTAATAAGCTCCTTAGAATAAATAATTAGCCATTCATTTTCTTCGCCTAAAAAATGTTCATCGGTACTTCCTGTTTTTTGTCTGCTTTTTTTACTAAAATAATTGGCTATTTCAATCCCAATATCTGGGTGTATCCATCCAAATAGCCATTTACAAATTGGGTTTCTAAATACTTTTTTAATGAACTTATATCCATTATCACCCGGACCTAAACCATCTCCATGACCAAGATAAAAACGCTTTCCATTAAAAGTAAAAATTTGGGGTTCGTGATAGACAGGAATATTTAATGCTTGCTCAAAATAGCCGCTCATCCACATATCATGGTTTCCAATAAATACATGAATAGGAATTCCCGCATCAGTTAACTCGGCTAATTTTCCTAATAATCGAATGTATCCTTTGGGAACTACGTTTTTGTATTCGTACCAAAAATCGAAAATATCACCCAAAATATAAATAGCAGCCGCAGAAGATTTTATTTCATCTAAAAAGCGAATGATTTTTTTTTCTCGAACAAGACTAACAGCAACATTTGGAGCACCAAGATGAAAATCTGACAAAAAATAAATCTTTTTATCTGGAGTAACTAACATGCTAATGGTTATTTCTTTTGTTGCAGATAAGTAAGAATATCTCCGCTTTCAATAAAATTACCATTTAATACTGGTTGATTATACCAATATACCCAAGCTTTTTCAATTGTATCGCCAATTAAAATTAAAGATTCAGATCTAGTATACAAAGGAGTTGGATTGTCCTCATCTTCTTTTACTCCTTCATAATCATCTAATTGACCAATTGCCCAAGAAAATTCTGAAGGCTCTTTAATTAAATACAATTCACCTTTAATAAAATGGTTCTCATCAGTAGGAATACCTACAATTAATCCATTAATATCATACAGATTGCCTTTTGTTATTGCTTCTGTCTCTAATTTAAAATATTTGCTAATGTAAGTGTATGCAGGGTGTTGAAATCCACTCCTAAGTGAACTATAAACAAACAATCGATGAATTGGATTTTGCATAGTTTAAGTTATTAATCATCTATCAAAAAACAAAAAACTTCTTTTGGACCATGAACTCCAACCACTAAAGTTTTCTCAATATCAGCAGTTCTACTTGGGCCTGAAGCCAATGTTACCATTGAAGGAAACTCAGTTCCGTATTTATCCCTTAATTGCATAATTGAATCATCAATATCATAAACTAGTTGCTTAGTACTTGCAATGCAAATATGAACTGGTGCATATACACTTACCGTTCTTCCGCTTTGTTGGGCACTGCTTAACAATAAACTTCCGGTTCTTGCTACTAAGTTCTCGCATCCAGTTATTGATGCATCACATTCGGCTAGATTATCGGTATAAGAAAGGCTAAATCCGTTACTTGCAAAATCATTTTTTATTGCATCTTCTCTGCAATAAATATTTTTCCAGCCCCTTGTTTCAAAAAGCAATTGAAGTTGTTTAATTAATTCTTGCTGATTGGAACAATAAGAAAATCTGCCTTGTAAACCAGTGAAATTAGCTGCAAACTCAATTGCAAGCTCTTGTGTTGATGGTTGAAAAAAATGATGGTGATTGTGTGTTTCAGAAAAGGGAACAGGCACTTTATGAACAAGTGCCTGTTTTATTTTTTTTAAAATATTTGTTCTCGCTTCACTCATTATTCAGTAACTGGTGTTTCTTCTTTTGTTGCTGATTCATCTTTTGCTGGTTCCGTAATCGTGGGGCTTATTGTAAGTTCAGCTCCTGGAACAACAATCGACTCTTGATCAATTTCTAATAATTTCTTTTCTTCAAAAGGACGTTTTCCAATTAGTAATTCAACATCGCTTTTATGCAATACTTCTTTGTCTAATAATTCCTTTGCAAGAACTTCTACTTCATGCTTTTTCAGTGTAAGTAAATCTAAAGTAATTTGATAAGCATTGTTGATTATACCTCTAACTTCTTCATCTATTATTTTCCCTGTTTCTTCAGAAAAAGGCTTGGTAAAAGTATTTTCTTGTGTAGGATCATAAAAGCTCACATTACCTACTTTTTTATTCATACCATATGCAGTAACCATGCTGTAAGCAATACGCGTAATTTGTTGTAAATCATTAGCTGCACCAGTAGATATTTTCCCAAAGAAAATTTCTTCGGCAGCTCTACCACCTAATGTCATACAAATTTGATCCATTAATTGATCGGTATTATAAAGGTATTGTTCTGTTGGGGTGTATTGCGCATAACCCAATGCTGCTGTACCTCTTGGAACTATTGTAACTTTTAATAAAGGATACGCATGTTCTAAGAACCAGCCACAAACTGCATGCCCTGCTTCGTGGTAAGCTATGATTGCTTTTTCATGAGGAGCAATAATTTTATTTTTCTTTTCTAATCCGCCAATCACTCTATCAATAGCATCCTGAAAATCGCTCATATCAACTGCTTCCTTTCCTTTTCTTGCTGCTATTAAAGCTGCTTCATTACAAACATTGGCAATATCAGCCCCGGCAAATCCTGGAGTTTGTTCAGCTAATTTATGTAGATCTAAAGTTTCAGAAACTTTGATAGGTTGTAAGTGTACTTTTAAAATAGCTTCTCTTCCTTTAACATCTGGCTTATCAATAGAAATCTGACGATCAAATCTTCCTGGTCTTAATAAAGCGGTATCTAATACATCAGGTCTGTTAGTTGCTGCAAGTATAATTATTCCTGTATCTCCTCCAAATCCATCCATCTCTACTAATAGTTGATTCAACGTGTTTTCTCTTTCATCATTACTCATAATTGCATTTCTTCCACGAGCTCTTCCAATAGCATCAATCTCATCAATGAAAATAATACATGGTGCTTTTTCTCTTGCTTGTTTAAATAAATCACGAACCCTGCTTGCACCAACTCCTACAAACATTTCAACAAAATCACTACCGCTTAAGCTAAAGAAAGGAACCTGCGCTTCTCCAGCCATTGCTTTTGCTAATAAGGTTTTACCTGTTCCTGGAGGTCCAATGAGCAACGCTCCTTTTGGAATTTTACCTCCAAGTGCTGTATATTTTTTAGGGTTTTTGAGGAAGTCAACAATTTCCATAACCTCAACCTTGGCTTCATCTAAACCAGCAACATCAGAAAAAGTAATATTCACTTTGGCGCCTTTATCAAATAAAGTTGCTTTTGATTTTCCAATATTAAAAATTCCCCCTGGGCCACCGCCACCAGGACCGCCACCGCCCATTTTACGCATTAATAAAACCCATGCACCTATAATAAATAATAAAGAAAGTACAGTATTAAATACTGGTCCAAACCACTCAGGATCTGAAACAGGATTGTCTGATACTTTGCTTATTTCAGGGTGAGCTACATAAATATCTTTAAGATCGTCTTTAAAACTCTTAACGTCAGTCACTTCAAATTCAAATAATGGAACCCCTTTAATTTTGGCTTTCTCTTTACTAAGGTCTTTCTTAAATTTGGTAACATAAAAATCTTTAGCGAGGCTGTCGGTTTTAATATAAACGCGAATACGATCTTTATTTTTAACAATATCCATTCTTTCAACATCGCCTTTTAAAAGCATACTGTTGATGAATTCTTGCTCGCTAGTTCTTGTTAAATCTGGAGAGAAGCGCATGAACTGCGTAGATAATAAGGCTACTGCAATTATTCCATAGATCCAATATATATTAAATTTGGGTCCTTTTTTGGGAGTATCGCCTTTTTCGGTATTCGTTTCTTTAGGTTGTCGGTTTTCCATTGGTGTTGCTTAATTTCTACTTATAATAATGCTTTCGCTTATAAAATGTTTAAATAATACTACAAATCGTGTATTTGAGATACAGCATCACTCCACATTTCTTCTAATTGATAAAATTTTCTTGATTCAGGATGCATTATATGCACAACTACATTCACGTAATCTATTAATACCCACTGAGCCGCTTGTTTACCTTCGTGTTTATATGGCAATTCTCCACAAAGCAATCTTACCTGATCTTCAATATAATCACTAATTGCTTTTATTTGAGTGGTACTAGTAGCTTCGCAAACAATAAAAAAATCAGCAGAAGCTTCAGGTATTTTCCTAAGATCTAGGCTAATAATATGCTCGCCTTTTTTATCTAAAATTGCCTGAATAATAGTTTTGAAAATTTTTGAATTGCGCGTTAACCTTGTTACGGCGCTTTTTTCACGAGACTTCAGAACAGAAAGTGGTTCCAATAAAAATGAATATTTTAGTTTATTAATTTAGGCTGTTTAACTTCATCAAAAATAGTAATTCTTTGCCACGATCAGCTGTTAAAAGTACTATCGGTATTCCGTTTACAGAATTGTCTACTATAAATAGTACCAACATCTATGCCATGGACAAGCTACAAGCTAATTTGGCTGCTCATGGAGCAGCTTTTTTTGCTTGGGAACAAACAGAAGGAAGAGGGCAAATGGGCAAGCAATGGCTTACCAAAAAAGGAGAAAACTGTATATTATCTGTAATTTTAGATACGTCCTTTCTTATGATCGGACATCAATTTCGGGTTAGTGTTGCTGTTGCATTAGCTTGTTATGATTGTTTATCCGCATATATAGCCGAAGATTTGAACATAAAATGGCCCAATGACATTTACTGGTGTGACAGAAAGACAGGGGGTATTTTAATCGAAAATAACTTATCTGGTGTTAATTGGCCATGGTCTATCGCTGGTGTTGGATTGAATATTAATCAAACCGAATTCCCAGAAATGCTCCATAAAGCTGTTTCTCTTAAACAAATTACAGGCAAATACCATGATCCGCTAAAAATTGCAAAAGAGTTTTGTATTTGCTTAGATTCTAGGTATAAATCGCTTAAAAATGGAGATTTTGCTGCTTTATTGAACGAATTCAACAATAAATTGTACAATAGGGGCAAATTGGTAACAATTAAAAAGAATAATATTTTAAGTACCTATTTAATCAAGGGCGTAACAGAAAATGGTGAACTTGTTGCAGAATCAGGTATTGAACACCATTTTTTATATGGTTCTGTAGAATGGATTGGGTAAACTTCCTAGTTGCGTTTACTTTCGCTAAAATTTATAAAATGGATGAAATTAAACTCACTCAATTTTCTCATGGTGCAGGATGTGGATGTAAAATTGCTCCAGCAGTTTTAGAAACCATACTTTCTTCATCTTCAATACAACCCAATTACCCCAACTTACTTGTAGGAAATAGCAGTAAAGATGATGCAGCTGTTTATGATTTGGGTAATGGTACTGCACTAATAAGTACTACCGATTTTTTTGTTCCGATTGTAGATGATCCTTTTCAATTTGGAAGAATTGCAGCAGCAAATGCAATTAGTGATGTTTACGCAATGGGCGGAAAACCCATAATGGCATTAGCTATTCTTGGATGGCCTGTAGAAAAATTACCTGCTGAAATTGCTCAACAAGTTATTGAAGGCGGGAGAAGCATTTGCGCTGAAGCTGGTATCCCTCTTGCTGGTGGACATAGTGTTGATACGGCAGAACCCATTTTTGGATTATCAGTAAACGGACTAGTGGCAATAGAAAATTGTAAACAAAACAACACTGCTAAAGAAGGTGATGTTTTATTGCTTACAAAACCATTAGGTGTTGGCATTTTATCGACAGCTCAAAAAAGAGGTTTATTAGAAGAAGCTGATCTAGCTATATTAATACAACAACTCAATCAATTGAACAAAGTTGGTGAAGCATTAGGAAATATAAAAGCCGTTCATGCAATGACCGATGTTACTGGTTTTGGATTGATTGGTCATCTCATGGAAATGGCCGAAGGCAGCGGACTTGGTGCGATTATTAACTATAATAAAATAAATATTCTTGAAGCGGCTAAAAAACATTTAGCTCAAAGAATTGTGCCAGACGCCACCTACCGAAATTGGAATGCATATAGCAGTCAGGTTGCTTTTGCAAAAGGTGTTGATGTAATGCAAGCATTCTCCATTTTGCCAGATCCTCAAACCAATGGTGGTTTACTAATTGCAATTGATCCTTCTTCGTTAAAAGAAGTTCAATCAGTTTTAACTTCTTTTGGGTTAGAAAGTTTTATAGAACCAATTGGTACAATGACTGCTAAACAAGAAAAAAGAATTTCAGTAGAGCTATAATAATTGATCAATTAAAAGCGCCAATTTTCTGTCTAACTCAGTTACAGTATTGTTTGCATCATGTGTGCTAAGTTTTATTTCAACTACATTGTACACATTGCTCCAGTTAGGATGATGATTTAGTTTTTCAGCAGCTAATGCTACTCTCGATATAAATCCAACTGCTTCAGAAAAGTCTTTGAACTTAAATTTTTTATATAAACAGTTGTTCTCTTCTTTCCATTTTTTGGTTCGCATAATACCTATTTAATTGTTTAAAAAACCATATTCCCTTTATTCTTAATCTGCTCATTGGTTAATTCAGTAATCATTTGTACCCCATTTAAATTACGTATTGCTTGTCTTATCCAATTACATTTTTCATCATCCACAAAATCGTATTTCATCAGCCACAAAAAATCCATATGCTTAAACTCTGGTAATAAATATTCTCCGTCGAATTGGTTCTGGTACAAATAATGAATTAACGTTGTGTTAGGTTCATGGCATTGATAAATTGAGAAATAATAATTTCGATTTTTCTTTTTTAAATGAATTTCAATTTCTGGATTAAGTCTAAAATCATAGCCAAGCATATTGTTCAACTGCATACAAAACTGATAATTTTTTACAGTTGCAGTAATACCCAAAAGACGAGTTTCATCAAAAAAATCATCATTTAATTCATCTACATCTAAAAGTAGTTTTTTCATGCTGTTTTTTTAAAACTCCAACTCAATTTTTTTCTCTTCCGTTCCTCTTTTTAAAATTAAAAAAGTTTTATCACCCTTCTTAAATTTCGATAAAGATTGCATATAACTATTTACATCTACAAATTTATACTCACCCAATTGTAATAAAACATCTCCTGCTTGTAAGCCCTTTCTCTCAGCTAGCTTACCCGGACTAACTCCATCAATTCTCATACCTGTTCCAGAAAATCCATAATCGGGAAGTACGCCCAAACTAACTGTAAAACGGGTGCTCCTGCCCATTTGTTGTTCCGCTGTTTTAGTAAATGCTATTTTCCCTTTATCATTTGTTTTTTCTATTAATGAATACACCATTTGCAAAATAGATGATTCTCCTTCATAATTAATTTTATCCCAATCATCAGTTGCTTTATGGTAATCAGAATGACTTCCTGTAAATAGAAATAATACTGGAATATCTTTTCTGTAAAAGCTAGCATGATCACTTGGGCCACTGCCTGCGCTATCAATTTTAATGGAGAATTTATTAGTAACAGTTGGAATAACTGTTGACCAAACTGGAGAAGTTCCAAAACCACCTACTGTTAATTTTCTTGAGGTATCATACCTTCCTACCATATCCATATTAATCATATAGTTTGGTATAACACTAGTAGTTGGATTATCTAACCAGTATTTGCTTCCAAATAAACCTAATTCTTCACCCGAAAAATGAATGATAAAATCTCCATCCAATAATAATTATTTAATCATTCATTTTTCGGGTGAAGAATTAGGTTTATTTGGAAGCAAATACTGGTTA
>JBKJQV010000219.1:0-5232 GCA_046593815.1 Sediminibacterium sp.
TAAAACACAGAAACTTGTTCCCATTAAAACATAAATAGCAGGGAGTAATGGATATCCAATTGCTTTATAAGGACGTTCCATATCTGGACGTTTTTTTCTTAAAATAAATATACCTACAATGGTGAGCACATAAAATATTACTACAATAAAAGATACCATATCTAATAAATCGCCATACTTACCGCTTAAACAAAGTAAACTTGCTACAACACATTGAGCCCACAATGCCCAACCTGGCACAGCATTTTTATTAAGCTCTCCTGCTTTCTTAAAAAACAATCCATCTTGCGCCATGGTATAATACACTCTTGCTCCTGCCAAAATCAATCCATTGTTACAACCAAAAGTTGAAATCATAATCATTGCTGCAATTACATATGTTCCTATATTTCCAAATATTACATTTGATGCAGCTACTGCTACTCTATCTGCTTTTGCAAAAGCAATATCGTTTAAAGGAAGAACGCCTAAATACATTAAGTTAGTAGACACATAAATTACTGTAACAATTAATGTTCCTAAAAATAAACTTAACCCAATATTTTTTTGTGGGTTCTTTATCTCGCCAGCAATAAATGTTACATTATTCCATGCGTCACTACTAAAAATTGATCCTACCATTGAAGCGGCAATTGCTCCTACTGTTGCAGCTCCAAGCAATGGTACAATTATAGCTGTATCAAAAGCAACATCAGCATTATTATGAACCATTTGTTGCATGTGCCATGCATTCGTCCAATTGGCACTCCAAACCTCAGGCTTCAACATAATAAAACCGAAGATGATTAATCCAAAAAGGGATAATAATTTTGTAACAGTAAAAGTAGTCTGAATCATTTTACCACCTTGCACACCTTTGGTGTTTATATAGGTCAATATTATGATCATTAATATAGAAACAATTTGTGCAGCATAAACATGTAAGCTTCCAATACTAAATAGAATATTAGCTTCTACTAATTCAAGTGACGGGAAAAAGTATCCTGCAAATTTACAAAATGCAACTCCCACAGCTGCAATGGTACCAGTTTGAATTACTGCAAAAAAACTCCATCCATAAAGAAACCCCGTAAGCGGATTATACGATTCTTTTAAGTATACATATTGCCCACCTGCTTTAGGAAACATGGCACTTAATTCGCCATAACTAAGCGCAGCAGTTAAGGTCATAAAGCCTGTAAGAAGCCAAACAACTATTAACCATCCTGCACTTCCTACATTTCTGGAGATGTCTGCACTAACAATAAATATTCCGGAGCCAATCATACTTCCCGCAACAATCATGGTTGCATCGAGTAGCCCCAAAGTGGGTTTAAAAGTATTGGTTGTTGCCATAAAAAATCCCGCTCATTGTAGAGCGGGAATGAAGATAATAAATATGATTGATGAAATATTACTTCTTAGGATACAACTTATTCAAACCGATTACCAGTTCATTGGTAATATTATAAGTGCTGTCCTTTAAATACATAAATTCAGGTGCACTCGAAAAAATATAGGAATACCCTTTGTTTTTATTATAATCTTTAAGATAATCTTCAATTTTCTTCTTAACGTCTTGCAATTTTTTAAAACTTTCGTCTTGCATTTCTTGAGCCATCATTTGTTCCTTACCTTGGTAAGTCTTTTCCATTTGTACCAATTCTTGCTGTCTATTTGCTAATTCAGCTTGAGATAAACTTTGAGCAGATTTTTGTAAATCTTGGTACTTTCTAGTGAAAATTGATTTTAATTCGGAGAGTTGGCGACTATTTGCTTGATCTTTTGATTGTAATCCGCTTCTGATTTCTTTAAAATATTCAAAATTATTTTGAATAGAATCAGATTCAAAATAAGCAATTTTAAAATTCCCAGTAGGAATTGATTTTGCATCATCTGATTTAGCAACTGTAGTTTTATTTACTCCAAATTGCATATAAAGTAAAGCAGCTACTGCAACAGCTGTAACTATGTTAAGTCCGGTTAAAAAATTTTTCATATAAATTATTTAGAAAAGAAAACTGGTTTAGACTAACCCTTATTTAGTAAAAAAGTAGGAAGCAATTGCTTCCTACTTTTCAATTTATTTAAAAAAACTCAACTACTCCTCATCATCAAAGCTCATCGCTTCTTTGGTAGTAGCAAGTACTTCGTACTCTTCTTTACTTCCTACGATCATGTTCTCAAATTCTTTTTGACCAGAACCTGCAGGAATTAAATGTCCGGTAATTACATTCTCTTTCAATCCTAACATTGTATCAGTCTTACCCTGAATTGCAGCTTGACTCAACACTTTGGTAGTTTCTTGGAATGAAGCAGCTGAAATCCAGCTTTGCACACCCAAAGAGGCTTTTGTAATACCTAATAATACTGGCGTTGCTGTTGCAGGTTTAGCATCTCTAACTTCAACTAGTTGCTTATCACTTCTACGTAGAATAGAATTTTCTTCTCTAAACTCACGTACAGTAACAATTTGACCAGCTTTCATTTTTGTACTTTCACCAGCATTAGTAACTACTTTCTTATCATAGATTCTGTCGTTCTCTTCAATAAAGTCGAAGCGATCTTCCAAGTCCTCCTCTAAGAATTTAGTATCTCCAGCATCTACAATTTCAACTTTCTTCATCATTTGGCGAACGATTACTTCAACGTGCTTATCATTAATACGCACACCTTGTAAACGATACACTTCCTGAATTTCATTTACTACGTATTCTTGTACAGCAAAAGGTCCTTTAATTGCTAATATATCAGCAGGAGCAGTTTGACCGTCAGACATTGGTGTTCCCGCTTTTACGAAATCACCATCTTGAACTAGAATTTGACGAGTTAATGGAACCAAATATTTCTTCACCATTCCGTCGCGCGACTCAACGATAATCTCACGATTACCACGTTTTACGTTACCAAATGATACAACACCATCAATTTCACAAACAATAGCAGGGTTGCTAGGATTACGTGCTTCAAATAATTCTGTTACACGTGGAAGACCTCCAGTGATATCTCTTAGTTTACCAAGGATACGAGGGATCTTAACCAATACCTGACCAGCTTTAACTTCATCTCCTTCTTCAACTCCAATATGAGATCCTACTGGTAGGTTATATTGTTTGATATCTTTTCCTTCAACAATAATTGTAGGAATTTTGGTTTTATCTTTTGTTTCAATAACCACTTTTTCGCGGTGACCAGTTTGTTCATCAGACTCATCGCGATAAGTAATACCATCAAGGATATTTTCGAACTTAATGCTACCGAGAGATTCGGCAACTATTACATTATTAAATGGATCCCATGTACAGATAATGTCTCCTTTTTTAACTTGAGCACCATCTTTTATACTTAAGGTTGAACCATAAGGAACGTTGTTAGTGATCATTAAGCGATCATTCTTCACATCCATTATTCTAACCTCACCAGTACGACCAATTACTATTTTAGATTTAACACCTTCATTGTTTACTACATCAACAGTTCTTAAACCATCGAATTGAATAGTACCATCAAACTTCGCAATCAATCCAGATTCAATAGAAGCAGAACCTGCAACACCACCAACGTGGAAAGTACGCAATGTTAACTGAGTTCCTGGCTCACCAATTGATTGTGCAGCAATAATACCAACTGCATCACCTCTTTGTGCAAGATAACCTGTTGCCAAGTTTTTACCATAACACTTAACACAAACACCACGCTTGCTTTCGCAAGTTAGTACCGAGCGAATTTCAACAGTTTCTATTCCTACTTCATCAATTAATTTTGCAACATCAGAAGAAATTTCTTCACCAGCAACAATAATTAGTTCTTCCGTTATAGGATGGTACACATTGTGCAATGAAGTACGTCCTTCAATTCTATCAGCTAAGCCTTCAATAACATCTTCATTATCTTTTAAAGCACTTGTTGCATTGCCACGTAATGTTCCACAATCTTCTTCAGAAATAACAACATCTTGAGATACGTCAACTAAACGACGAGTTAAATAACCAGCATCAGCTGTTTTTAATGCAGTATCAGCAAGACCTTTACGAGCACCGTGTGTAGAGATAAAGTAATCCAATACATTCAATCCACCTTTAAAGTTAGAAAGAATTGGATTTTCAATCACTTCACTTCCAGAGCTTCCACTCTTACGAGGTTTAGCCATCAATCCACGAATACCTACTAATTGCTTTACCTGAGTTTTACTTCCACGAGCACCAGAATCCAACATCATGAATACAGAGTTGAAACCTTGGTTATCGATAGTCATTTCATGAATCAAGGATTCAGTGATTTTCATATCTACTCTACCCCAGATATCGATTACCGCATTGTATCGCTCGTTATTGGTAATTAAACCCATGTTATAGTTACTCCAAACTTCTTCCACTTCATCTTTCGCACTATCCAACAATTGATTTCTTATTGCAGGTACAATTAAATCATTAACACTGAAAGATAATCCACCACGGAATGCCATACGGAATCCTAGTGTTTTAATTTCATCTAAGAATTTTGCAGTTTTAGGAACATCAGTAATCTTAATGATATCTCCGATAATTTCTCTTAAACTTTTCTTAGTTAATAATGCATTGATATATCCAACTTCAACAGGAACGTGCATATTAAATAAAACACGACCAACAGTGGTATCAATTAATTTCTTAATGATAACACCCTTCTCACGAACATTTGTTCTTACTCTAATATTAGCATGCAAATCAGCAACACCTTCATTGTAAGCAATGATTACTTCATCCATACTGTAAAAGGTCATACCTTGACCTTTGATGGTTTCTGTAGGAGTTGTTTTTCTACCCTTAGTAATATAATACAATCCCAATACCATGTCCTGAGAAGGAAGTGTAATAGGTGTACCATTCTGAGGGTTCAAAATATTGTGTGATGATAACATCAACAACTGAGCTTCTAACACAGCAGCATTACTTAATGGAACGTGCACTGCCATCTGATCACCATCAAAATCCGCGTTGAATGATGAGGTAACTAATGGGTGAAGTTGAATTGCTTTACCTTCTACCAACTTTGGCTGGAATGCCTGAATTGACAAACGGTGTAGCGTTGGGGCACGGTTTAACATTACCGGATGACCCTTCAAAATATTTTCGAGAATATCCCAAATAACAGCTTCTTTACGATCAACTAATTTCTTAGCAGACTTCACTGTTTTTACAATACCTCTTTCAATTAATTTTCTAATAATAAATGGCTTGAACAATTCAGCAGCCATGTCTTTTGGTAAACCGC